>NZ_JAVTWX010000042.1:0-13774 GCF_032229645.1 Brooklawnia sp. | reverse complement strand
GATTGTACTGCAGGCGGGAGCCTGTGGGAGACTAGGACACCGCCGGACATTATAAACTCCCCTTTGAAGACTTCGGTCTTCAAAGGGGAGTTTTTTGTGCCCGAAATCTCTATCCAGGCTGAGCAGTTGTATCGCGGCCGCGCGTCGGAACCTTGGAGTGATCGTCGAGAGTGAGGGGCATCCGCGGCGAGTCTGCCGATCGTCCACAAAGTGAGGTGACATGTCGACTAATCTTGGCTTGTTGCCAGTCTTTAAGGAGCACCTGCATGAGTGATCGATCAACGCGGGCGGACGAGGGCCTGTTCGAGGTCGAGCGTCCCGACGATGCCGGACCGGATGACACCGAAGCGGGTGAGCAGGAGTCTGAACTCGGACCTACCGGTCGTCCGCTACCTGATCTGCCTGAACCACTGCCCCCCGCACCAGGGCCCAAGCATGCCATCGTCATTTCGATGACGAATCAAAAGGGCGGGGTCGGCAAGACAACGAGCACCATCAATCTGGGTGCCGCATTGGCCGAGACAGGACGGCAGGTTCTGCTCGTGGACTTCGATCCGCAGGGATCGCTTTCTGTCGGGCTAGGTGTCAATCCGCACAATCTTGACCAATCGATCTACAACCTGCTGCTCAGCCGTGAGTATTCCTTCGACGAGATCGTGTTGTCGACGGAGACCGAGGGCATGGACCTCTTGCCAGCCAATATCGACCTGTCCGCCGCCGAAGTGCAACTCGTCAGTGAGGTGGCCCGTGAGCAGAGTTTGAAGCGCGTGCTGGATCGGGTACGAGACCGTTATGACTTCATCCTCATCGATTGTGCGCCATCGCTGGGCCTACTGACCGTCAATGCATTGACGGCTTCGGACAAGGTCATCATCCCGCTGGAATGCGAATTCTTTGCGCTGCGCGGTGTCGCGCTGCTCACGGACACGATCTCGAAAGTCATCGACAGACTCAACCCCGATCTCGAAATCATTGGGATCCTCGCGACCATGTTCGACTCGCGCACCCTGCACAGTCGCGAGGTTTTGCAGCGTGTTGTGGAGGCGTTCGGCGATACGGTCTTTCACACAGTGATTCGGCGGGCCGTGAAGTTTCCGGAGACGACCGTGGCAGGCGAGCCGATCACCAGCTATGCGCCGAACTCTCCCGGTGCTGATGCGTATCGCATGCTGGCGAGGGAGGTGCTGGTTAGATGCCACGTCGGGTGAAACTGCCGGGGGCTGACGAACTCTTCCGAGGCCAGCAGGAGACCGCGACGGCAGACTCGCTGCCGTCGGATGCACGGCCGAAGAAGGAGGCTACCGGACCCACCGGGCGCGTGCGCCACGACGAGAAGATCACTGTCTACGTCAGCACCGACGAACTGCTCAACTTGGAGCAGATTCGGCTGCGGTTGCGTGCCGATCACGGCGTCAACGTCGATCGCGGACGCTTGGTGCGCGTGGCGATTGGGATGCTCGCCGATGAACTTCAATCGGGCGGTGATGATTCGGACGTCTTGCGGCGGCTGACGCAATGAGCCGTAGCGAGCCGTTCGCCGATACCGAAGGATCGTTCCTGATCCGTCTGAGTAATTTCGAGGGGCCCTTTGACCTGCTTCTTCAGCTGATCGGACGACGGCAACTGGACATTACGGAAATCGCTCTCAGCCAGGTGACCGACGAGTTCATCGCATATGTGAAGGTGGGCGGCGAGGTCTGGGACCTGGAGCAGACCTCGTCATTCCTTGTAGTCGCCGCGACATTGCTGGATTTGAAGGCTGCACGGCTGCTGCCCACCGGCGAGGTCGATGATCCGGACGATCTGGCCGTCCTCGAGGCCCGTGATCTGCTCTTCGCGCGGCTTCTGCAATATCGGGCCTATAAGCAGGTCTCGTCCTGGTTCGCGGATCGGATGGCTGCAGAGCAGATGCTCAGAGTACGTCCCGGTGGCCTGGAGGAGCAGTTCAGTTCTTTGCTGCCGGAGGTCACGATTCAGGGCGGCGCTGCGCGGCTAGCGAAACTGGCAGAGCGGGCGTTCACTCGAGAGGCGGAACGCACGATACCGCTGATGCAACTGCACCTGCCGCAGATCAGCGTGGCGGCACAGGCCGGCATCGTCGGCTCCCGGTTGCGTGCGGCGCGGACGCTGACATTCCGGACGCTGGTGGCAGATGCCACCAGGCTGGAATGCGTGGCGAGGTTCCTGGCCCTGCTCGAACTCTTTCGCCGCGCTCAGGTCAGTTTCGAACAGCTGACGCCGCTGGGCGAGTTGACGATCCGTTGGACCGGCGGCGAGACGGGGGAGATCAAGATATCCGATGAGTTCGACGAGCCCGTCCCAGCCGACGACGACCACGAGAGCCGAGCGGAGTCCAGATGAGCGAGATCACTGATGCTGCAGCCGGGATCCAGGCGGATCTCGAGGCGTTGCTGCTGATGGCCAGCGAGCCATTGCCCGTCGTCCTACTGGCCGAGACCCTTGGCCGGCCGGCCAAGGTCGTGACCGAGGCGCTCGGCGAGCTCAAGCGCTTCTATGATCGCACCGCCCGTGGCTTCCAACTGCGGGAGGTAGCGGGCGGCTGGCAGTACGCGACTCGTACGGCACAGGCCGATTTGATCGCACGGTGGGTCATCGAAGGTCAGCAGAATAGGCTCAGCCAGGCCTCCTTGGAAACACTCGCCGTCATCGCCTACTCCCAGCCGGTCGCTCGATCCAGGGTCTCGGCCGTGCGTGGGGTGAACGTCGATGGGGTCGTCCGCACACTGATGGCGCGCGGCCTGATCGCCGAGCAGGAGCGCGATGAAATCACTGGCGCGGGCTTGCTGCGCACGACGGATTATTTCCTTGAGCGGCTCGGGCTGGCTAGTCTGGATGATCTGCCACCGATTGCCCCGCATCTGCCCGAGGCCGCCGACCTGGCTGCTGAATTGTCTGCCCTGGCAATCATTCCTGACGACGTGGAGAAAACTGATGACCGACCAGCCAACTGACGGCATCCGCCTGCAGAAGGCGCTCGCGCAAGCGGGCGTAGCCAGCCGACGGGCAAGCGAGGAGTTGATCGCTGACGGACGAGTCGAAGTCAACGGCGCCGTCGTCACCGAGCAGGGAACACGCGTCAACCCGGATAACGATGTCATCAGGGTCGATGGCTCGCGCATCCCGCCGCCACGCCGCCACCTCTACCTGGCGTTGAACAAACCGAGGGGCGTGATCTCCACGATGGACGATCCGCAGGGGCGTCCCAGCCTGCAGCAGTACGTGCCCAGGCATCAGCGGCTCTTTCACGTCGGTCGACTCGATACCGACACCGATGGTCTGTTGATCTTGACCAACGACGGCGAGTTCGCCAATCAGCTGACCCATCCCAGCCATGAGGTTCCAAAAACCTATGTTGTCGAGGTCGAAGGCCTGCTCGACAACAAGACGCTGCGCCGCCTGGAGAAGGGCGTCACTTTGGAAGACGGCCCGATCAAGGCTGACAAGCTGAAGCTGGTACAGCGTGCGGCTGCGCGGAGCATGGTGCAGATCACCTTGCATTCCGGGCGCAATCGTATCGTCCGGCGGATGATGGACGCTGTCGGGCATCCGGTCCGCCAGCTTTCGCGTATCTCGATCGGTCCCGTGAAGCTCGGACAACTGCAGTCGGGCCAGACCCGCGAACTCACGCAGGCCGAACTTGGTGCACTGCTTGACATCATCGAACGATAGCGGCGTTCCTTCTCAGCCACGTCGGGTAATCTGCATTGGTGCGTGACCACCGATTCCAGTCTTCCAAACGTCATACTGTGCGCCTGGGCGCCGTCGCCGGAGCTGTGGCTCTCGCGTTGACCCTCGCCGCTTGCGGCGGAGGCAATGCTGACCAGAGCCCGAGCCCGACCCCCTCTGATACCCCCGCCAGTGCGACGCCGAGCGCAACACCGACCGTCGAGCCCGCGGTGCTCGCCGATCTCGGCGGCATTGATGTCAGCGCGGACTGGGGTACCGAGCCGACAGTGAATGCTCCCTACCCGTTCAAGGTGAACGAGACGATGACGAAGGTGATCATCGAGGGAACCGGACCCGTCGTCCCGAGCGCGACCGCCACGGTGAAGGTTCAATATGAGGCCCTCAACGCGCGGAGCGGTTCGCTTTTCGACTCGTCGTGGACGAGCGGCACCGCCGCGACTTTCCAGCTCTCGCAACTCATCCCCGGATTCGCGAAGGGCGTCGTCGGCCAGCACGTCGGAAGCCGTCTCGCGATCGCGATCACCAGTTCTGAGGCCTACGACCCCAACGGGCAGGCTGAGGCCGGCATCGACCCCGGAGATACGCTGCTGTTCATCGTCGACATCCTCGACGCCGAACTGGCAGGTCCGGTTGGCGATGCAGTGACGCCTCCCGATGGACTGCCACAGGTGACCGAGGTCGACGGCGTTCCGAAGATCAGCATTCCCGCAGGGCTGGCCGAACCCACCACGGTAGGGGTCCAGCCGCTCATCAAGGGTAGTGGTGCGGCTTTGCAGGCCACTGACGCGCTCACATCCCATGCGGTCTGCGTGGCCTGGGACGGCACGGAGTACTACAACGACTACGCCGGCGCGGCGGTGACTGATGCACCCAGCGCAGCAGTGCATCAGGCGCTGTTCAATGCGTTGGTCGGGCAACAGGTCGGCAGCCGCGTGCTGGTGACGATGCCAGGCTCGGTCGCCTATCCAAACGGCAATCGGACGCCGTCGATGGCACCCAACACCTCGGTCGCCTGTGTGGTGGATCTGCTCTTCGCTCAGCAGTACGGCTAAGGCTCAAGCCCGATGAGGCGCGGTCCGCGTGTTCACGACCCATGGCCGCCAGATGGCTTCAGTCGTCCACCAATCGTGGCCCCGGATCGCATTGAGCAGTTCGGGGGCCGAGTCGGCCTCTGGCAGGGCGGCCGAAGCGCAGATCGCGTGGAAGGCCTGCTGCCTGGTCACGCCCGCTGAGGTGAGGGCTCTCAAGGTGACCGCGCCGTCGCGTTTGGCAAGCCGTGCGCCGGTTCGATTCACTGCCAACCCGACATGGGCGTAGCTCGGCGGCGCGAAACCGAGTTCGTCCGCAAGCCAGGCCTGGCGGGGAGCCGATTCGAGCAAATCGTCGCCACGGCAGACCTGCGTGATGCCTTGCACGCCGTCATCGACCACGGTGGCCAGGTTGTAGGCAGGCGTGCCATCGGCGCGGAAGAGCACGAAATCGTCGACCTCGCCACGCACTGGGCCCGCATGCAGATCATGCACCGTCATGATCGCCCCGTGAGCCCGAACCCTGATCGCCGCACGACGTTGCCTGCGTCGTGCGGCGCGCTCCGTCTCACTCAGCCGAGCGCAGGTTCCGGGGTATGGACGATATGAGCCATGGGGTGCCTGGGATGCCTCCGCGATCTCTCGGCGCGTGCAGAAGCATTCGTAGGTCTCCAGGCCTGCGGCCGCCTCCCGGTAGAGGTCAAGACGCTGTGATTGGCGGACGACAGTGCCGTCCCAATCGATTCCGAGTGAGGCCAGATCCGCCAGTTGGTGTTCCGCGACCTGCGGAGCGGCGGTGACACGCTGCTGATCGAGGTCTTCGATGCGCAACACGAAGGTGCCCGTGTCGTGGCGGGCCAGCAGCCAGGCGAGCAGCGCTGTGCGCAGATTTCCCAGATGCAGATCGGACGTGGGGCTGGGTGCGAATCGTCCGACGACCATGGACCGAGCTTAGGGCCTGATTCATCGGAGGGTCCTTAGCTCCGGCCGACCATCGCGGCCCGGCACAGTCCAGCTGCCACACCACGCGCCACGCTCAGGTCGCGAAAGACCGCCTGCTAGCGTAGCTGCGTGGCTGCGCGTAAGACCGAGAGACTCGTCAATCTGACGATTCTGCTGCTCAGTTCACGGCGGTTCGTGCCTCGCGCGAAGATCCGTGAGACCGTCGAAGGCTACCGGGATCTCAGTGACGAGAACTTTGACCGTACCTTCGAACGGGACAAGGATGCGCTGCGGGTGATGGGCATTCCCGTGGAGACAGGCAGCGACGAGCGCTTCTTCGATGACGAAACGGGCTATCGGATCGTGCGTACCGACTTCGAGTTGTCTCCGATCGAGTTCACGGGCGAGGAGGCGATGGTCTTGGGGCTTGCTGCCACCGTCTGGCAGCAAGCCAGCGTGGCCGATCAGACCAGCCATGCACTGACGAAACTGCGAGCGGCCGGAGTTGATCCCGATCCCAGCCGGCTGCGATCGCTGGCACCCAGGCTGACTGTGCGCGAGGCAGCCTTCGACCCGCTGTGGGAAGCAATGATCGAACGTCAGGTTGTGCGATTCATGTACAGGTCGGGGCCGCAGCGCACGGTGCAACCGTGGCGGTTGGTGCTTCGAAACAACAACAGCTATCTCTTGGCCTTCGACTGCGACAAACAGGCCCCGCGCATCTTCAAGCTCTCCCGCATCACCAGCGCGGTGGCCACCGTGGGGCGTCCGGACGCGTTCGTGCCGCCCAGCAATGATTCGCTGGGCGACGTTACCCAGCATCTGATCCCGAAATCGGATTTCGAGGTGGTCCTGGCAATCCGGTCCGAGCGAGCGCCGGCGCTGCGCCGCCGAGGTGAGCGCACGGAATCGCCGGTCGAACTGCCTGTCGGGTTCGAGGCATTCCGGGTGCCACTGAACCAGGACAACGCGGTCGCCGAGATCGCCGGTTTCGGCGCCGATGTCATCGTCCTGGAACCCGCTGCACTGAGGGCATCGGTACTTGCCCATTTGCGCGGAGTGCTCGCCGCGCACGACGCGGCGGCAGACAGATCCGAAGCGGGGGAGCGGGCATGACATCCCAGGATCAGGTTGCCAGATTACTGGCCATGGTGCCCTACCTGCGGGCCCATCCAGGTATCGGCGTTGCGCAGGCCGCTGCGGCCTTCGACATCACCAAGAGACAGTTGCTCGCCGATCTGAATGTGCTGTGGATGTGCGGGCTGCCTGGTGGCTTGCCGGACGATCTCATCGAGATCGACATGGACGCTGCGACCAGCGAAGGAGTCATCCACCTCAGCAACGCCGACTACCTGTCGCGTCCCATGCGGTTCACCCCCGACGAAGCGGTCTCTCTGTTGGTGGCATTGCGTGCCGTCGCCGAGATGACGACCGGCCCGAGCCGGGCCGCTGCGCGCAGCGCGGCCGAGAAGCTCTCCGATGCCACCGGTCAGCAGGATCTGGTGTGGCTGTCGGTCAGCACCGGGGATGACCGCATCCGCGAGTTGCTGACCGCCGCCATCGAGCGCCGCCAGCGGGTGCATCTGACCTATGACGGCGCGGCCCGCGGGACCACCAGCTATCCCGATGTCGACCCGGCGGGGATCCAGATGCGCGACTCGATCGCCTATCTGCAAGCCTGGAGCCTGGAGCGTGGGGATTGGCGCACCTACCGGATCGACCGCATCGTCGAGGTGGTCACGACCGGGCAGCCGGTCGATGACCACGGCCCGATACCGGAATTACCCGATGGCTGGTTCGATCAATCCGATGGGGAAGTGACATTGGAGCTGACCGCAGGCGCCACCTGGGTGATCGACTATTACCCCGCGCGTGGTGTTGCCGCCGGTCCAGATGGCGGCGCGAGCGTCCGATTCGCGGTCGCCGATCCGGCCTGGCTCGATTCCCTGCTGCTGCGGCTCGGCGACCAGGTTCGGTCCGTTTCTCCCGAGAGTGCCTCACGAGCAGCGACCGCAGCCGCACGTGAGGCGATCGAGCGCACCGAGCTGCTTTTCGGCGGTCAGGCGAGTTCTGTCTAGGGGCCTGAGTAGTCTCTGGGGAGCATGGCCGGTTGGAGCTCGTCTCGTCCCAGCGCATACCATGGGAGCCACGCATGTCGTCAAGGCTGGAGGAAGTCATGGGCTCTATCGGTTGGCCAGAGTTGTTGGTCGTCCTGATCATCGCGTTGCTGCTTTTCGGTGGCACCCGGCTCGCGGGCCTCGGCAAGGCTTCTGGTAAGGCCATTCGGGAGTTCAAGGAAGAGACGAAAGAGCTGAAGAAGGACGACCCTGCCCAGGGCCAGCAGCCGCAGATTGCCGCCCAGCCTCAGGCCCAGAACTACGTGCAGCCGATTCCGCAGCCGCAGCAGGCTCAGCCGTACACCGGTCAGCCGATTCCGCCGGTGCAGCCAGCACAGCCGGTCTACGATGCCCAGCAGCCGCAGCCGAGCTACGACCCGCAGGCCCAGCCGCAGAACCAGCAGCCGCCCTCCCAACAGCAGTAGGCGGGGCCGATGTCGGCTGACGCCCCTACGAGCAGCAAACCAAAGACGAGGTTTGCGTGGCTCAGACCACCCCAGTTCGACGAGAACGGGGCGATGGATATCTGGGATCACGTTCGGGAGGTCCGCTACCGGCTGATCGTCTCAGCGGTAGCCGTCCTGGTCTTGTTCGTCGTTGCCTTCATCTTCTATATCCCCATCGTCGAGCTGATCCTGCGTCCTTATCAGATCGCTGCCGACAGAGTCAGCGCGGCGAACCCGGACGCGCAGATTCAGGTCGTCAATTCGGGCGTTGCGTCCCCGATGCTGCTGGCGCTGAAATCCGCGGGCCTGGCTGCGCTCATCGCAGCCTGCCCGGTCTGGTTGTACCAGCTATGGGCGTTCATCGTCCCGGGCCTGCTGACCAAGGAGAAGCGGGTCGCGCAGCTCTTCCTGCTATCGGCGATCCCGCTTTTCCTCTCCGGTGTGGTCGTCGGCTACCTGATCTTGCCGAGGGCATTCGAGTTCATGCTGGGTTTCACGGTTGCCCAGGCCGGCGTGGCCAACTTGCAGGACCTCAACGACTTCCTCTCCCTCGAAATGCGCATGCTCCTGGTCTTCGGCCTCAGCTTCTTGCTGCCGGTGGTGCTGGTGATGCTCAACATGCTCGGCCTGTTGAAGAGTTGGCAGCTGAAGAAGGCCCGCACCATCTCTGTCTTCTTGTGCTTCGTCTTCGGCGCGGTGGCAACGCCATCGGGCGATCCGTTCTCGATGCTCGCGCTCTCCTTGCCGATGGTGATCATGTACTTGGCCAGCGAGCTGATCTGCTCCCGCCGGGACAAGGCTCGGCTGAAGGAACGGATCCGAAAAGGGGAGCTCACTCCCGACGAGGCCGAAATCGAATATCGGGGAAAGACACTTCAGACTGATGACCAGTGAACCGCCAAGCCCGGAAGACTTCGGTTTCCGGGTGGACGCCAGACTGCCCGATGGGCTGGGACGAGCCGGAGTCATCCGCACGCCGCACGGTGAGATTGCCACGCCGGCGTTCATCGTCGTCGGCACCAAGGCCAATGTGAAGGCGGTGCTTCCCGAACAGATCATTCAGTTGGGTGGCCAGGCTGTGCTCGCGAACGCTTTCCACCTCTACCTTCAGCCCGGCAGTGAGATCGTCGATGAGGCCGGCGGTGTGGGCGCATTCATGAATTGGCCGGGACCCACGTTCACCGACTCCGGTGGTTTTCAGGTCATGAGTTTGGGTGCTGGCTTCAAGAAGGTGCTCGCGATGGACGTCACCGGGCTACAGAACGACGACGTGATCGCCGAGGGAAAGCAGCGTCAGGCCCACGTGGACGACGACGGGGTCTGGTTCAATTCGCCCATCAACGGTGACCGGCATCGTTTCACTCCCGAGATCAGTATGCGCGTGCAACACGAGCTGGGCGCCGACATCATCTTCGCGTTCGACGAACTGACCACCTTGCTGAACACTCGCGGGTACCAGGAGTCGTCCGTGCAACGAACCCAGGCTTGGGCGCAGCGTTGCCTGGCGGCTCATCGCGAGTTGACCGCGGAGCGATCGCATCGTCCCTACCAGGCGCTTTTCGGTGTGGTGCAGGGTGCCCAGTACGAAGACCTCCGCAGACAGGCCTGTCGCGGGCTGATGACGACCGAGGTCGAGGGACAGTACTTCGACGGTTACGGCATCGGCGGAGCGCTGGAGAAGCAACGGCTGGGCGAAATCGTCTCCTGGTGTACCTCCGAGCTGCCGGATGACAAACCCAGGCATCTGCTGGGCATCAGCGAGCCCGATGACTTCTTCGCAGCGATCGAGGCCGGTGTTGATACCTTCGATTGCGTCAATCCGAGCCGAGTGGCGCGGAACGCGGCGATCTACACTGCGGACGGACGGTACAACGTGACCACCGCGGCGAACAGGCGAGCGTTCGTCCCGCTCGAGGACGGCTGCGACTGCTACACCTGCACGCATTTTACGCGCGCCTATCTGCACCACCTGTTCAAGGCGAAGGAAATGCTGGCTGCGACACTCGCAACCATTCACAACGAACGATTCACGGTACGGCTGGTCGATTCCATTCGGGCAGCCATGATCGCCGGAGACTTCGAGGCCTGCCGGACCGAGGTGCTCGGTCGTTTCTATGCCGCAGCGCCTCGGTCGAACGCAGGGCGCATACCACAATATGAGGAGGCCAAACGTGCCAGGCACTAGAACGCTGCTCGTCAACACGGGTACCCCCGACAGCCCCGACAAGGCTGCCGTGACGGAGTACCTCTCCGAGTTTCTGAACGATCCGTACATGATGGGGATGCCCGACGCGGTACGCCGAGTACTCGTCGACAAGATCATCGTTCCGGGACGCGTGGGTGGCTCATCGGCACGTTACCGGGATCTCTTCGCCGAGTCGGGCGGGCGTTCCCCGCTGGCCGTGCACAGCGACGCGCTGGCCGCCAAATTGAGCGCTGAACTCGGGCATTCGGTGCTGCCTTTCATGCGGTACGGGCATCCGGGCATCGATGACATCGCCGATCAACTGGCCGATGCCGACGAGATCGTCATCGCACCGATGTTCCCCCAGGAGACCTACTCCAGCTACGTCAGTGCCGCCGAGTACGCGATCGAGCAGGTCGGTACCCGGTTCCCTGGGGCACGGCTGAGCGTCTTGCGTCCTTACTATGATCATCCCGGGTTCATCGATTCACTGGCCACCAGCGTGCGTCCGTATTTCACCGACGAGTACGACCTGATGGTCATCTCCTTCCATTCCATTCCGGTGAGTCATCAGGTTCGCGGTGCCCGCGTCGGCATGGACTACCAGCAGCAGTGCCGCGTGACGGCCCATCTACTGGCTGAGGCCGTGGGCGTGCCCGATGAGAAACTGCGCGTCACCTTCCAGTCGGCGATCAAGCCGATGAAATGGCTGGAGCCCGCACTGGAGACCGAGTGCGTGGCGTGGGCCCATGCCGGTACCGAGCGCGTGCTGGTGGTCTGTCCCGGCTTCGCGGTCGATTGCCTGGAGACCGTCTACGACATCGGTTCGAAGCTGGCCAAGAGTTTCACGGCGGCCGGCGGCACCGAGTTCACCCTGGTTCCGGCATTGAACGCGCAAGATCATTGGGCCCGGGCGTTGGCAGAGATCCTGCGTTCCGACCATGTGCAGCCCGTCGCGGAAACCCTGCGTAGCCCCGCCGGCGTCTGACCTCGAACGGGCCGGGCTCAGGGCCGCCGAGTTGGCGCGTCCGGGCCCACCGTGGGCTCAGTAATGGCAGTATCGATACATGACAGAGAACACGGCGAACAGCGAAGACATCCCCGATCCGTCGGTCCAGATGGAGCAGCTCAGCGAGTCCGATTCGCTGATCAATCGCGGCGTGGACGATGTTCTCGACGAGGGTTAGACAGCGCCCGACAACTGGTCTCCCGCGCAGGGGTTCGGCAATACAGGGGCCGAGATGAAGCAGGGGGAGACCCTCGAGCAGCGCATTGCTCAGGAGCAGCCGGAGACCGATCCGAAGAAGCTGCACGGGCCATGGAATCCCAATCGCGAGAACCGGCAGGTCGGCACCCAGCGTGCGGGACGCCTGGTGGCCGCCGGCGGTGGCCTCGACGGCACCGACACCATAGCTGAGTCGGTCGCCTCCGATGTGGGCATATCCGGGGGGGCGGCCAGCGCCGAAGAGGCCGCGATGCACATCGTCTCGGAAGAAGACCTGGAGAACCCCGGCGATGACGAGGACAACGACGACTGAGCGATCCGGGTCGCGGCCGATTGGTGGTGCGCGGCTAGAATTGGCGGGAACGCTACGGAAGGATCGTCCTGACTACCAGTCATCAACCCCTTGAAGAAGCTGCTGAGCCTCGATCGGCGGTCCGCACCGTCGATCACATGCCTGGCACCCGTAGATTTGAGGTGCCTGCTTCCATCGACATGGTCACCGTCCTCGGTCCTCGCGATGAATTCCTGCGCATCATGGAACGTGACCTGGCCGCCGATATCCATGTGCGCGGCAATCAGTTCACGCTGACCGGCACGACCGGCGATATCGCTGCTGCCAACGAGGCATTGACAGAGATCGTCGCCATCATCCGCACCGGTCAGGGCTTGACCGCCGAGACCGTCGAGCGGGTCCTCGCGATGGGCGCCGACGGTATGCGCCCGGCCGAGATCCTCACGCAAGACATCTTGTCGAGCCGAGGCCGCACCATTCGTCCCAAGACGCTCAACCAGAAGCGCTATGTGGACGCGATCGACAAGCACACCATCACCTTCGGCATCGGTCCTGCCGGTACCGGCAAGACCTACCTCGCGATGGCCAAGGCCGTGCAGGCGTTGCAGTCCAAACAGGTCAATCGCATCATCTTGACCCGCCCGGCTATCGAGGCTGGCGAGCGGCTCGGCTATCTGCCCGGCACCTTGAACGACAAGATCGATCCATACCTGCGTCCGCTCTACGACGCGCTGCACGACATGCTCGACCCGGATTCGATCCCGAAGCTGCTGACTGGCGGGGTGATCGAGGTGGCGCCGCTGGCCTATATGCGCGGGCGCACGCTCAACGACGCTTTCATCGTGCTGGACGAAGCCCAGAACACCTCAACAGAGCAGATGAAGATGTTCCTCACCAGGCTCGGATTTGGCGCGAAGATCGTCGTCACCGGCGATATCACCCAGATCGATCTGCCCGGCGGTGTGCGCAGCGGTTTGCGCGCCGTGCAGGGCATTCTCGACGGCGTGCGCGATATCGCGTTCTGTCAGCTCACCAAGCGCGATGTCGTACGGCACAGGCTCGTCGGAGACATCGTGGCCGCCTACGATCGGTACGACTCGACGCTGGCAGAGGCTTTCTCGCCGCGGGGACAGCGGGGCAACCGATGATCGAGATCAACAACGAGTCGGGTGAGCAGGTCGACGAGCTTGCGCTGGTCCAACTGGCGGAGTTTGCGCTTGGGCGCCTACGGATTCATCCGCAGGCGGAGCTATCGATTCTGCTGATCGACCCGGACGCCATGGCCGAACTGCATCAGCGGTTCATGGACCTGCCGGGGCCGACCGATGTGATGAGCTTCCCGATGGACGAGTTGCGGGCCCCCGAGCCGGGTCAGGCGCCCCCGCGCGGCATGCTCGGGGACATCGTGATCTGCCCACAGTTCACGTCGGCGCAGGCACCGGAAAACGGCCGTGAGCCCGCCGATGAGATCCGTTACCTGCTGATTCACGGGCTGCTGCACCTGCTCGGTCACGATCATGCCGAGCCGGCCGAGAAGGCCGTGATGTTCGGGTTGAACGACACCATCATCGCCGAGTGGCAGCGCTCAAGGGCGGCACAGTGACCAGCGTCGATTGGATCATGATCGGCTGCGCCGTGGTGGCTGCGGCGCTCGCGGGTATCGGGTCCGCGGTGGAAACCGCGTTGGTGAGCATTACCCCGACCCGGGCCGAGCAGATGGTTGCCGACGGTAAGCGGGGCGCACCGGCGGTCAAGCAGATCACCGACGATCCCGCGCCGGAGACGTCTACCGCGGCCTTCCTCCGGGTCGCCTGCGAAGTCATCTCGATCG
>NZ_JAVTWX010000041.1:2179-13814 GCF_032229645.1 Brooklawnia sp. | reverse complement strand
TAAACTCCACCCTGTGAGCTTTCATCTCTTCGACGAACGCAGTGGCACGGTCACCGAGTTCATTCCCCTGAACCCGGGCAAGGTATCGATCTACCACTGCGGCCTGACGGTGCAGTCAGCCCCGCATCTGGGACATATCCGCAAGGAAGTCGTCTTCGACGTGCTGCGGCGCTGGCTCTCCGCCGAGGGCTACGAGGTGAAGGTCGTCGCGAATATCACCGACATCGATGACAAGATCCTCAGCAAGTCGGCTGACCGGGGCATCGAGTGGTACGAACTCGCCTATGCGGTCGAACTCGAGCTGCACCGGGCGTATCAGGCGCTGGGCTGCGAGCCCCCGAACTACGAGCCGCGTGCCACCGGTCACATCCCCGAAATGATCGAACTCATCAAGGTGCTGATCGACCGCGGCCATGCTTACGTCGCCGACGATGCCTCGGGCGATGTCTACTTCGACGTGCGTTCCTGGCCTGACTACGGCGAGCTGTCGAACCAGCGGATCGACGACATGGCCCCTGCGATCGATGCCGACCCGCGCGGCAAGCGCGATCCCCGCGACTTCGCACTATGGAAGGGCACCAAGCCGACCGAGCCCACCACCGCCTCCTGGCCGGCTCCCTGGGGCGCCGGGCGTCCGGGCTGGCATCTGGAGTGCTCTGCGATGAGCCTGAAGTATCTGGGCAGCGAATTCGACATCCACGGCGGCGGGCTTGACCTGCGCTTTCCGCACCACGAGAACGAACTGGCCCAGTCACGCGCCGCCGGGCACGGCTTCGCCCGCTACTGGATGCACAACGCCTTCGTCACGATGGCCGGCGAGAAGATGAGCAAGTCACTGGGCAACGGAACGGTGGTCACCGAGGTCACTCAGCAGTATCCGGCACGCGCGGTCCGGCTCTATCTCGCCCAGCCGCACTACCGGTCGGCAGTCGAGTTCAGCCCGACATCGCTGGCCGAGGCCACCTCGCAGCTCGAGCGCATCGACTCGTTCTTGACCAGGGCCGGTGCCACTGGCCGGTTCGCCTTCGAGTTCGCGCAGCTGCCCGCCGCCTTCGTCGAGGCAATGGACGACGATCTGGGCACTCCGGCGGCGGTGGCTGTCGTCTTCGACACGGTCCGTCAGGGCAACCGGGACCTGGATTCCGCAGACAAGCAGGCTGCCGCGGGCAGACTCACCCAGCTGCGCGCGATGCTTCATGTGCTCGGACTGGATCCCTTCGATCCGGCGTGGGCAGGCTCGCAGGGCAGCGGTGACCTGACCGAGATCGTGGACGGACTCGTCCAACTACTGCTGGAGCAGCGCGCCCAGGCGCGCGTCCGCAAGGACTGGGCGGCGGCGGACGCAATCCGCGATCAGCTGACCGCACTGGGCCTGACAATCGAGGACACCCCCGATGGTGCCCGCTGGAGCCGGTAAGGAGCATTCGTGGCGACTGGACGAAAAGTAGGGTCGGGCGGGCAGCGTAAGCGCGGCCTGGCCGGACGTGGACCGACCCCCAAGGCGGAGGACCGTGCCTACCACAAGCCGTATCGGAGCAAGTCGAACGGCAGTTCAGGGCCGGGCTCGCAGCCCGCGAAGAACAACCCCAACCGCTCACGGGCCCAGGGCAAGAGCGCCGGAGCCGACTGGGTGGTCGGGCGCAATCCGGTGCTGGAGGCGATGACCGCCGGTCTGCCGATCAAGGCCGCCTACGTTGCCGAGGGCGCCGAGCGCGACGACCGGCTGCGTGACATCTTCCGCTACGCGGCCGAGCACTCGATCTCGCTGCTACAAAGCACCCGCGCCGAACTCGACCGCCTCACCGGCGGCGCGGTGCATCAGGGCGTGGCGCTGCAACTGCCCGGCTACGAGTACGCGCATCCGAACGATCTGATCGCGGACGCCGTCAACGACCAAACCCGCGCCGGACTATTGGTGGCGCTGGACGGCATCACCGATCCGCACAATCTGGGCGCCATCGTCCGATCGGCGGCGGCTTTCGGCGCGCACGGCGTGATCATTCCCGAGCGCCGCAGCGCCTCGGTGACCGCGGTGGCCTGGAAGTCGTCCGCGGGCGCACTCGCCCGGATGCCGGTGGCGAAGGCCACGAATCTGAACCGGGTGCTGCAGGACGCAGCCAAGGCCGGTTTCACGGTGGTCGGGCTGGCCGGCGAGGCAGCCAACGATATCGCCGGGGTCCCGGGGGTGGACGGCCCGGTGCTGCTGGTCGTCGGCTCCGAGGGCGCCGGGTTGGCTCGGTTGACCCGCGAGCGCTGCGATGTGCTGGCCAGAATCCCGATCGCCAGCGAGGTGGAGAGCCTCAACGCCTCGGTGGCTGCGTCCATCTCGCTCTACGAGGTGGCCCGCTGCCGCGGGGATATGGCCGACTGATCGGCCCGTCAGTTCGCCTGCCAAGCCTGCCAACAACCGGGAGCGATCGAATATTTGATATTATTTGCTCCGGCGAGGAAGCTGCCGCGCGCCGAGGAGGCTGCCGCGGTTCATGGCTTGGAAGGTGATGACGATGGCGTCCGATGACGCAGTTCTGGTACTCAATGGCACCGACGATGTCGCGGTAGCGCGCAGGAAGCTTCTTCCGGGCGAGGTGATAACCACCGCGCACGGCCCGCTCACAGTGCTCGATGTCATTCCGCTCGGCCACAAGATCGCGTTGCACGATGTCGCCGAAACCGCGCCGGTCACCAAATACGGCTACCAGATCGGTGTCGCACTGCAGCCCATCACGGCAGGCCAGCACGTCCACGTGCACAACCTGGTCTTCTCTGCCCACCACAAGCCGAAGGTCTCCGATCTCGATCACGCTGCCTGGACGCCGCCGGCGGTGCCCGAGCGCACCACCTTCATGGGAGTGCGCCGCAACGACGGCACCACCGCTACCCGCAACTACATCGCGGTGCTGTCGACGGTGAACTGCTCGGCGAACGTCTGCGAGATCGTCGCCAACGAGGCGACCCGCCGCGGTCTGCTGGACGATTACCCGAATGTCGACGGCGTGATCCCGCTCGTCCACGGGCTGGGTTGCGGCATGGCGACCAGCGCACTCGATCTGCTGCAGCGCACCCTCGCGGGATTCGCCACCCATCCGAATGTCTCCGGTGTCATCGTGATCGGGCTCGGCTGCGAGGTCAATCAGGTCGACCTGATGATCAAGCAGATCCACACCCGCCGCGGTGTCGCGCAGGAGCGGATGACCATTCAGCAGACCGGCGGCACCCGAGCCACCGTGGAGGCTGCTCTCGACGGCATCAAGAAGATGCTGCCGAGCGTCAACGATTCGTTCGTGCGCACCCAGCGTCCGGTCAGCGAGCTGGTGCTCGGTCTCAACTGCGGCGGCTCGGACGGATTGTCCGGCCTGACCGCCAACCCGGCGCTCGGCTACGCGTCCGATCTGATCGTCGCCCAGGGTGGACGATCGGTGCTCGCCGAGACCCCGGAGATCTACGGTGCCGAGTCGCTGCTGGTGCACCGCTCGACCAGCGAGGAGACCTCCCGGCGTCTGATGGACAAGATCGCCTGGTGGGAGGATTACACCTCCAAGCTGGGCGCCACCATGGACGCGAACCCGTCGCCCGGAAACAAGGCCGGCGGCATCACCACCATCTTGGAGAAGTCGCTCGGCGCGGTCGCCAAGTCTGGCCATGCCCCACTGCAGGCGGTGTACGACTACGCCGCCAACATCGACCGGCCCGGCCTCGGATTCATGGACACCCCCGGATACGATCCGGTCTCGGTGACCGGTCTGCTGGCGGGCGGCGCCAACCTGATCTGCTTCACCACCGGACGCGGCTCTGCGCTGGGCACCGCTCCGGCACCGACCCTGAAGCTGGCCACCAACAACGCCCTCGCCGCCCGGATGGCCGAGGATATGGACATCAATTGCGGGCCGATTTTCTCCGATGGGGTGCCGGTGGCCGAAAAGGGCCTGGAGATCTACAACGCCCTGCTCGATCTGGCCAGCGGAACGCCGTCGAACAGCGAGTCACTAGGCTATGGACGCAACGAATTCCAGCCTTGGCATATCGGAGTCGTAATGTAATCCGTGACGCCGCCCCCGAACGAAAGGCGAAGTGATGGCACAGCCGAAAGTCAGGCCCCTCGAACGCAAGGTGCTGCGTGACACTGTCTACGAATCGCTCGTGGACATGCTCATGTCCAACACGCTGGCACCCGAGGCACCGCTCAGTATCGATGGCCTGGCGAGTGAACTGGCCGTGTCACCCACTCCGGTTCGCGAAGCGCTCGTCCATCTCGAACGCACCGGCCTGGTCACCCGTGCACCGCTGCGCGGCTACCGGGTGGCACCGCCACTGACTCGCGACCAGATCGCCCAACTCTGCGATGTGCGATTGATCCTGGAGCCGGGGGCGCTCGCGCTCGCCTTCCGCCGGGTGGACGAACTGGCGCCGGCGCTGACCAAGGCACATGCCAAGCACGCCAAAGCGGGGGCGGCGGTCGCAGGCATCATTCCCGACAAGACGACAATGAACGCCTACCGCGAATACATGGACGCGGACTGGGCCTTCCACAACACCATCTTCGGGTTCACCGACAACGTCTACGTGCAGAACACCGCCGACCAGCTGCCGGCACACCTGCACCGGCTGCGCCAATCGGTGCAGCGCGGTATCAACGATTCCAAGCTCGCGATCGCCGAGCATGCGGCAGTCTTGAAGGCCGTCCAGGATCACGACCTGCAGGCCGCGCAACAGGCGATGTTCGACCACATCGCCGGAGTCAAGGAACGCGCGACCCACGACGAGGAGGACTGAGGGCCTGGCGCCGTCTGCTGCGCGTCCGCCGCCGCGCCGGTCTGCGCATTCGGACCAGACGTTGGCCGTTCCCTAGCCGCGCTCTCGGCCGAGCGTTCGGTGACATCAACCGCGACCAGTTTGAGGCGGTACACTGAGGGGGCGTTGTTCCCCTTCTATCTGGAGTGTCCGTGACCGAGTCAGCAGCCCTCGCCACCACCGCCTACCAAGCCATGCTGACCCTCGTCGGTCAGACCGAACCGCGCATCGCCGAAGCGATCAAGGCCGAATTGCACGACCAACGGCATTCGCTGAAGCTGATCGCGTCCGAGAACTACGCGTCGCTGCCGACGCTGCTCGGGTTGGGAACCTGGCTGTCGGACAAATACGCCGAGGGAACCATCGGTCACCGCTTCTACGCCGGGTGCCAGAACATCGACACCGTCGAATCCGTGGCCGCCGAGCACGCCCGCGAACTCTTCGGCGCCGAGTACGCCTATGTGCAGCCGCACTCGGGCATCGACGCCAACCTCGTCGCCTATTGGGCCATCTTGTCTCACCTGGTGGAGCGTCCGGCGCTGGAGAAATACCACGCGAAGACGGTCAACGATCTCAACCAGGCCGATTGGGACGAGCTACGCCACGCGCTTGGCAACCAACGCCTGATGGGCATGAGCCTGGACGCCGGCGGCCATCTCACCCATGGCTTCCGTCACAACATTTCGGGCAAGATGTTCGACCAGCGCAGCTACGGCACCGATCCGGTGACCGGCCTGCTCGACTATGAGGCCTTGCGCCAGCAGGTCCGCGAATTCAAGCCCGCGATCCTGGTCGCCGGCTATTCGGCGTACCCTCGGCGGCTCAACTTTGCCACCATACGCGAGATCGCCGACGAGGTCGGCGCGGTGCTGATGGTTGACATGGCCCACTTCGCCGGATTGGTGGCCGGCCAAGTCTTCACCGGTGACCAGAACCCCGTCCCGTTCGCCCATATCACCACCACGACCACCCACAAGTCGCTGCGTGGTCCGCGCGGTGGCATGGTGCTGGCCACCAAGGAATTCGCCGACGATGTCGACCGCGGCTGCCCGATGGTGCTCGGTGGCCCGCTCGGCAACATGATGGCCGGCAAGGCCGTCGCACTGGCCGAGGCCCGTCAGCCGCAGTTCCAGACCTACGCCCAGCAGATCGCCGACAACGCGAAGGCGCTTGCCGAGGGGCTGCTCTCCCGGGGCGCGACGCTGGTCACCGGCGGCACCGACAATCACATCGTCCTGCTTGACGTGGCCAGCTCGTTCGGACTAACCGGACGCCAGGCCGAGGGCGCATTGATCGACTCGGGCGTGGTGACCAACCGCAACTCGATTCCGCGTGATCCGAACGGCGCCTGGTACACCTCGGGCATCCGGCTCGGTACGCCTGCGCTGACCAGCCGCGGGTTCACCCCGTCCGACATGGACGTGGTCGCCGGCCTGATCGCAGACGCATTGAGCGCCACCGCACCGGTCGTCACCGCCGCCGGCGCGCCCGGCAAGGCCAAGTACACGATCGTCGACGGGGTCGCTGAGCGCACCAAGGCCGCCGCGGATGAGCTGCTGGGCAACCACCCGCTCTACCCCGGTCTGGAGCTCTGAGCTTCCTCACATCGCACGCCTGCGCGGCGGCTCATCCCATCTCGGGGTGGGCCGTCACGCATGACTCCGGTGAACTTCGATAGATTGCCTTCATGCTTTTGTCGGATCGTGACATCTGTGGCCAGGTCAATGCGGGGCGGGTCAGTCTCGACCCCTGGGATGCATCCATGGTGCAGCCGGCGAGCATCGATGTTCGTCTCGACCGCTATTTCCGCATCTTCGAGAACCACCGCTATGACGCGATCGACCCTGCCGCCGACCAGTCGGAGCTGACCCGGATGGTCTCGCCGGAGGGCGACGAGCCATTCGTCCTGCACCCCGGCGAATTTGCCTTGGGCGCAACCTACGAGTACGTGACGTTGCCCGACGACATAGCCGCCCGGCTGGAGGGCAAGTCGTCGCTTGGACGCCTGGGTCTGCTCACGCATTCAACCGCGGGCTTCATCGACCCGGGGTTCTCGGGTCACGTGACGCTCGAACTGAGCAACATGGCCACGCTGCCGATCAAGCTCTATGCGGGTATGAAGATCGGCCAGCTCTGCTTCTTCCAGCTCAGTTCGCCCGCAGCGCACCCGTACGGTTCGGCGACCACCGGTTCGCACTACCAGGGCCAGCGGGGCCCCACGGCGAGCCGCTCGCACCTGCATTTCTCGCGCATCGACGTGCCGCGCAATCCCGACATCGAAGGCTGAGCGGCCGGGCTCTCGCCCTGATCGGACGACTACCGGGCCGGCCAGTGCCGGACTCGATCAGGGGGCCAGCACAGAGATCGTCTGCCCGTCGCCGAGATCGACGGCGCCGCCGACCATCAACTCGATGCTGCGCCCATTCGTCAGATGAGCCGTCTGGCCGTTGGGGAAGATCACGATGGTGCCGTTGGTCGAGTTCAGGTCCGATACCTGGATGCGCCCACCGGTGGGCGCGATCCGCAGATGGGTACGGCTGATGTCGTGGTTAGGGCTGGGCACCCGCAGCACCTGCTCACCGGACTCGGCGGACGGTGAACGGCCGATCACGACCGGGCCGGTCAAGACGATGCGTTCGCCTGCCGCGGTGAGCAGCACCGCCGGCGGCATCGGAGCAGCGGCCTGCTGCGGCATGGGTGTCGCCGCTTGCGTCGGTGCCGGGGCGCCCGCCGGACGCGACTCCCGGGCCGCGAATCCCGCAGCGCCCCAGGGGCCGGTGGTTCCCGCAGGCCCGAGTGACTGACCGGCTGCGCCAGTCGGCTGACCTAGCGCGCCAGCGGACTGACCGGGTTCGGCGTCTGGTTCCTGGCCCGGAGCATAGGGCGGACGCTGACCCAGCACCTGCGTGGGTTCGCGCGCAAAGACCGGACGAGCGGCGGGGGCCTGGGATTCCGGAGCCTGCACCGGCCAAGCGTCTACTGCGGGCTCAGCCACGGTTTCGAACGCGGGTGACGCCGGTTCGAAGACGGGCGCGGATGGCTCGAAAGCAGGTATGGGCGGCTCAGTGAAGACCGGCTCCGAGTACTGCTGCGCGTCGTCCCGGGAACCTTCGTCCGCAGCTTCTCGAGCGATCGGTCCGGGGACCACCGGGCCGCGCGTCCAGGGCTGCTCGGAAGCCGCCGGTGCCACGGGCGCGGAAGGCTCCGGCTCCGCGTCCGGGAATACCGGTGGGACGATCAGCCGCTCGCCGAACGGCGAGTCATAGAGGTTGACCGAGTTCTCCACGATCCCGGCAGCGGGCTCGGCGGCGGCGGAGGGTGCCGGCTCGGCGGCAGGAGAGCCGGTTGCGTCCCAAGGAACGGCCGGTTCAGGCTCGGCGGCGGAAAAGCCGACGTCACCCCACAGCGCGGCCGCTTCGGCAGCCGCCCCGGAATCTCTCGCGGCACCCGCGCCGGGTTCGGCGTCCAGGTAGACCTCGGCCGCCTGAACCGCGCCGACGACCAGCGGCAGCTCCAAAGACTCCCCGGACCGCGCCGCCCCGTCCAACGGCAGGTAGACCGAACGCGAGCTGAGGGTCAGTTCGTGCCAGGTCAACGCACCGGCACCGGATGCAAGCTCGGTATCGTTGTCGGCATCGAGCACCCGCATCGAACCGCGCAGTAGGCAGTGCAGCTGCTCGTCGTCCCAGAAGAGGACGGCCAGATTGGGCATCGCGTCGAGGCCGCGATCAGCGAGGATGCGAACGATCTGGGAGATGGACGCGCAGTCGAGCAGCGTCGCCCAGAGCCCGCCGATGAAGTCAGTGGTGGTGTCGGGGCTAGGTTCCACGATCACCATCGACGTCGGACCGCTCAGTACCGTCCATCGTCCGTGCACATAGCTGGCACGCCATGCGCCGTAGGGGGTCCTCATCGCGTTCTCCTCCCGATACGCCGTTTTCACGGCCAATTGCTAGCCTGACAGCTTCGGAAGCAGTGAGCAATCATCCGCGCCGGTGGGCCATCCCGCGGACGATGCCGTCGCCGATCGACTGCACCAACTGGACGAGCACCGCCATCACGATGATCGTCATCGCCAGCACTTCGCCATTGAACCGCTGGTAGCCGTAGCGGATGGCGAAGTCGCCGATGCCGCCGCCGCCGATGGCTCCTGCCATCGTCGAGTAACCGATCAGCGTGACCAGCGTCAGGGTGGCGCCCGACACCAGTCCGGGCATCGATTCGGGAAGCAGCACCTTCCAGACGATCTGCCAGGTGTTGGCACCCATCACCTGGGCGGCTTCGATCTTGCCCGGCTCCACCTCACGCAATGCCGACTCGACGACCCGTGCGTAGAACGGGATGGCGCCGATCGCCAGCGGCACGATCGCGGCGGTCGGGCCGTATGCGGTGCCCATCAGCCAGCGGGTGAAACTGAGCAACGCGATCATCAGGATGAGGAAGGGCAGCGAGCGCGCGAGATTCACGATCACGCCGACCACCTGATAGACGGCGCGTTGCGGGCGCAGACCGTCGGGCGAAGTCAGCCGCAGGATCACGCCGACCGCGAGTCCGAGGATTGTCACGATGACGAACGAGCCGCCGACCATCCATGCGGTCTGGCCGAGGGTCTCCATCATTTCCGGGAATGCTTCAGTCCAGCTGACCTTCCTCATAGCCGCGCGCTCACTTCCCGCTTTGCTGATTGTTCGGGCGACCGGGACGGGCGCAAGTAGACACCGTTCATAGCCGCGCGCTCACTTCCCGATCGGTCAGGTATTGGTGGACGGCAGCCCTGTCGTAGACGCCGTCGGGGTGCGTCAGCGAAACGCGCAAACGACCGACCTTCTGCCCTGCGATCCAGTCGACGGAGCCACCAAGAATCGAGACATCCAATCCGAAATGCTTGGTCAAACCCGAGATGATCGGCTCAGCGGTGTGACTTCCGGTGAATGTCAGCACCATTGAGCGCTCCTCGGGATCCAACGCCGGATCGCCTGTCGGCAGCAGGATGTCGGCGAGCTGGGAGGCGGGATCGGCCACCAGCTCAATCAGCGGCCCCTGCTCGACCACTCGTCCGTCTGCCATCAACGCGGCGGAATCGCAGATGCGGCGCACCACCTCGGACTCATGAGTGATGAGCACCACCGTGACGCCGGTCTCCTGGTTGATCCGCTTGAGCAGATCGAGGATCTGCTCGGTGGTGGCGGGGTCCAGCGCGCTGGTGGCCTCGTCACAGAACAGCACTTGAGGCCCGGCGGCCAGCGCGCGGGCGATACCCACGCGCTGTTTCTGGCCACCGGACAGTTGAGACGGATAGGAGCCGGCCCGATCACTCAGTCCGACCAACTCCAGCAGCTCGTCCACCTTGGCCGTGCGCTGGGGACCCGAGATGCCCTGGATCTCCAGCGGGAAGGCCACATTCACGGCGGCGGTGCGGCTGCCCAGCAGGTTGAAGTGCTGGAAGATCATCCCCATCCGATGCCGCATCTGGCGTAGCTGCGCCCGGTTGAGCGAGGTGAGCTCAATACCGGCGACCTCCACTGAACCTGACGTCGGACGCTCAAGCGCCGTGAGGCAGCGCATCAGCGTCGTCTTGCCGGCGCCGCTGCGTCCCAGGATGCCGAAGATGCCGCCGTCGGGCACGTGCAGGCTGACGTCCTGCACGGCCGCGACGGCTTTGTCACCTTTGCCATAGACCTTGGTCAGGTTAGTGACGGTGATCATCTGCTCAGCCGTTCACCGGCAGCACGCTGCCCTGGTAGTTGTCGATGATGTACTGCGCAAGCTCGGGCGACTCGAGCGCCTCGGCCAGCTTCTGGACGCGCGGGTCGTCCTTCAGCGTCGCCTTGGTCACCAGCACGTTGGCATACGGGTTGCCCTCGACCTGCTCCAGGATCAATGCATCGTTGGCCGGAACAAGGCCGGCTTCCAGCGCGTAGTTGCCATTGACGATCGACAGGGTCACGGCCGGATCGTCCAGCGAGGCGGCGAGCTGCGGACGATCGATCTTGATGAAGGAGATGTTCTTCGGGTTCTCGGAGACATTCGCATCGGTGATCTGCGAGTAGTCGAGGTTCGGATCGTTGCGGTCGACGTCCAGCTTGATCAGGCCGGCATCCTCCAGCAGGAAGAGGCCACGAGCCTGGTTGGTGGCGTCCGCAGGGATCGCGATCACGGCGTCATTGGGGATGTCGGTCAGCGCGCTGACCTTCTTGGAGTAGAGGCCGAGGGGCTCCAAGTGCACGGTGGCCACCGGGACGAGATCCGAGCCGGGATGGTTGGCGTTCCAGTCGTCCAGGTAGGGCACGTGCTGGAAGAAGTTGGCGTCCATGTCACCGGCCTCGGTGAGCTGGTTGACATCGACATCGCCGGAGATCTCGACAACGTCTACCTTCACGTCGCCCAGCAGGCCCAGGGTCTCGGCCTCACGAATGAGCTCGGCGTGCGGAATGACGTCGGCCATCACCTTGAGCGGCTTGGAGGTGTCGGCAGAGCCATCACCGCTCGACGAGCCGGCACCGCAGGCTGCCATCGAGGTGAGGAGGGTTGCAGCAAGCGCGCCCGTCAGCAGTTTTCGAAGTCGCATGGAAGGATCCTATTCATCGGGTTTGGCAGATGTTCGATCGTCCATCAGCACGGTCCGCAGCAATCTCTGCGTTCTTCGAGGCAGCGATCGCTGCGACTCCGGTTGCGGAGGAGCGATCGGTCCGTGCTGTCAGACTGACATTCGCAGACAGCACATGGGCATCGTCATCGAGCAAGCGCAAACTACGCTGCTGATGCTGATGATCTGGCCCATGGCTTCGAGGGTACTTCATCGCCGGTAGTGGGGCCAAAACGGGCGATAAGGCGGCTCCAGCGATAG
>NZ_JAVTWX010000041.1:0-2079 GCF_032229645.1 Brooklawnia sp. | reverse complement strand
GGAATCCGCCGATGGACGAATAGTCGCCCTCGAAGTCAAGGCTGCCGCGACGGTCACGTCGGCGTCCGCCAGACACCTTGCCGATGCCCCGCCACCAGCCCCCAGAAGAAGACGTGTTAGCGTGACCTCGTCACGGCCCCAAAGGCTCGCGACTGCCGACGACCCGCGGAATCTACAACGGGTTAGGGTCGCCTAAGTTCTGCCACGCTGCGTGTGCGGCCCGCGAGCCTCACATGCGTCCCGACATCTTTGGGAGCTCGATCGAACCCTCATGGGCCAGACCATCGCCACGACCTCCGATTGGACGCGCCTATTGGCGCGGCGCAGGTTTCGTCCTGCCATTTTCGTCGTCCTGCTGGTGCTACTGGTGGCGGCCTTCGTCTACGGCGTGGGCACCGGCAGCATCCCACTGAGCCCGGAGCAGGTGTTCCAGGGCATCTTCGGGCCCGACGACTACGAATGGCACCGGGTGGTCTGGGATATCCGGCTGCCACGCGTGCTGCTGGCCGCCATGGTCGGCGCCAACCTCGCCACCTCGGGCGTGATTCTGCAAGCGATCATGGGCAATCCGCTCGCCGACCCCGGCATCATCGGTGTCTCCTCGGGTGCGGGCCTGTTCGGCATCGTCATCTTGCTGGCGTTCCCCAGCCTCTATCTGATGGTGCCGCTCTTCGCGTTCATCGGCGCCCTGCTCGCCTGCGTCATCATCTACATGCTGGCCTGGAAGGGTGGCATCCAGCCGATGCGCATCATCCTCGCCGGTGTGGCCGTCTCCACGCTGTGCGGCGCCGGGATCTCCGCGGTGATGGTGCTCTACTCCGACCGGGTGCAGAACGCCCTGCTTTTCATGAACGGTTCGCTGTCGATGCGCGGCTGGAGCGAGGTGCACACGCTGTGGCCCTACTGCCTGTTGGCCCTGACGGCCGCGCTGTTCTGCGTGCGACGGCTGGATGTCATCGTGCTCGGCGACGATGTCGCGCGCTCGATGGGCATGAATGTGCAGGCCAACCGGATCATGCTGACCGCGATCGCGGCGCTGCTGGCGGCCAGCGCGGTCAGCACCGTGGGTCTGCTCGGCTTCGTCGGTTTGATCGTGCCGCACATCATGCGGATGATCCTGGGCACCAACCACTCGTTCCTGGTGCCGGGCTCGATCCTTTTCGGCGCCGCACTGGTGATGTTCAGCGATACCCTCGCACGCACACTGTTCAGCCCGATCGAGATCCCGGTCGGCATCGCGATGGCGGTGCTGGGCGTGCCGTTCTTCCTCTTCCTGCTGAGGAGGGCGATGTGACCGCCATCCTGAGCGCGCGCGAGCTGCGGCTGAGCCTGGGCGGCCACGAGATCCTGCACGGTATCGACCTCGACTTCGAACCACACCGGATACACGCGATCCTCGGCCCCAACGGCTGCGGTAAGACCACCCTGATCAAGGCTCTTTGCGGGGCCGCCAAGCTCAGCCACGGCGAGGTCCGGCTGGACGATCAGCCGATCAGAAAGCTGAGCGCGTCCAAGCTGGCCCGCAAGATGGCGGTGGTCTGGCAGGGCGGACACACCACCGGCGATCTGACCGTGCAGCGTCTGGTGAGTTACGGACGCTACGCGCAGCTACCCTGGTGGCAGCTGCGTCCGTCGTCCCACGACGATGCGGTCGAGCGGGCGATGACCGCCACCGGCGTGCTGCAGATGGCCGACCGGCGCGTGGAGACGCTCTCGGGGGGCGAGCGGCAGCGGGTCTGGGTCGCTGCGGCATTGGCTCAGGAGCCCAAGCTGCTGCTGCTCGACGAGCCCACCACCTATCTCGACATCGCCCACCAGATCGACATCCTGGAGCTGGTGCGCGAGCTCAACCAGACGATGGGGCTGACCGTCATCGCCGTGCTGCACGACCTCACCCAGGCTGCGCGTTACTGCGACCGCTGCGTCGTGATGGGCGATGGACGCATCCTGCGCCAGGGCACTCCCGGGCAGGCACTGTCGTGGTCGGCAGTGGCCCAGGACTTCGCGGTCGATTCGTGGGTGACCAGCGATCCGGACGGTAAGCGTCCGGTCATTGCGCCGCGGCAGCGCATCCAGGCC
>NZ_JAVTWX010000040.1:7803-83463 GCF_032229645.1 Brooklawnia sp. | reverse complement strand
GCACGGCTACCAGTACCGGGTAACCGCCAACGGAGCCATCCGAATCACCGTGCCCGAACAGGCCTACTGAACCTTGCTCAGCAGCACCGGCATCCGCCGGTATCCGCCGACCGGCGCCAGTTCCCTCTCGGGCGTCTCCCCAGGAGCGAGCTCGATCGCTGATGTGGCGGCCAGCAGTTCTTGGGTGAGGATCCGCAGTTCCATGGTCGCCAATGGCCGCCCTGGGCAGACGTGCGGCCCGATGCCGTAGACGAGATTCCGCTCGGCATTGTCCTCGGGATCGAAGCGGTCTGCGTCACCGAAAACGGCCTCGTCGCGGTTGGCCGAGGTCCAGTGCAGCACCACCGTGCTATCCGCGGGTATCTCGCTGTCCCCGATGTGAACGGGGCAGGTCGTCTTGCGGCGGTTGGAGACGAACGGATCGTCGATGCGCAAGGCCTCGTCCAAGATGGCATCGAACTCCTGCTCGCTGACGCCTGATCGCAGTCGCTGCTGCAGCCCGGGGTGTTCGGCCAGGTAGCCGACGATTACTCCCACACACAACGCGATTGAGCCGAGGTCGCCGCCAGTCCAGTTCCGCAGGATCGACACCAGCTCGGGATCGGTCAAAGCCCTGCCGTCGATGGTGTCGTGCATCAGCCGGGTGGTGACATCGTCCGGGGCGTCATCGCCGAGAGCGCGCCGGGCGTCCAGTACCGAGGAGATGATCGCATCGAACTCTTCGGCGACCCGGCCGGTCTGCTGGCGATCGCCCGAGCGGGAGGCGGCGTGGTTGGATTCCATCCACTCAAGCAACTGCGTTTCGAGTTCGGGAGGCCAGCCGAGCCAGGCGCTCTGACCACGAACGGCGAATAGTGAGCCGATCTCACTAACTGCTTCGACTGCTTCATCGCTTGGCAGTCCGGCAATCAGGTCATATGCCGCGTGCCGGAAGACCGGCTCGAAATCGATGAGTCCTTCTGGCTCAAAGTAACGATCGATGGTCTCGCGGGCCGCCCGGTGAGCGTCACCGTCCAGACCATTGGGAATCTGCAGATACGCGGAGACCGCGCTGGAGAAACGGTCCGGATCATCCGCTGCTGCGACGACATCTGCGTGGCTGAGCAAGATCCAGCGTCCCTGATCGTCACGCACAACCGGTTGCTCGCGACGATAGTGGTCGGCAAATGCTCGAGGCTCAGTCATAACCCATACTTTAGGCGTCACTCGCCAGTGGCCGCCCTGAGCGGCGGTGTCGATGTTGCGGGATGGTTACAGTCTCGTCCGAATTATGGAATGTATTTGACTGGCCGACGATCGCCTCATATATTCTATTCAGCATCAACCAAGCATTGGGAGACATCATGCAGAAGCAAGCGCACCTGACCCGTTCGGTCATGTCTTGCCGCGTCATGTGTTGTCTCTGCTGTATGCGCTGAATGCAGGTTCACGCAGAGTCTCCTAACCCGGCCTGACTAGGTAGGTTATCCCGTCAACGGCGATCCGCTCTAGCGGACAAGTGCTACTTCTCTTACGAGTCGTTGAAATCCCTTCTGCTGTTTTCAGCCATTCAATCTCCACCATGCCCAGATATTCGGAGAAATCACCATGCATAAGAACATTCGGCGCATTGTCGTCGCAACATTGGCCTCAGCAACCCTGCTGAGCGCCTGCGGCTCCGAGAGCGGATCCGGCTCATCGTCATCGGGTTCGGGCTCCGACACCGTCTACTTCGGCGTCTCCGGGCCGGTCACCGGTGCGAGTGCTGAGCAGGGCCAGTACTGGAAGGAAGGCTTCGATCTCGCACTCGACGAGATCAACGCGGCGGGCGGCATCGATGGTAAGCCGGTCGCCCTCAAGTGGGAGGACTCGCAGTCCGACCCGAAGCAGTCGGTTCCGATCGCACAGAAGTTCGTAGCCGACGACTCGATCATCGCCGAGCTCGGCGATTTCACCTCCGGCGCCTCGATGGCAGCGTCGTCGACATATCAGCAGGCCGGCCTGGTGCAGTTCGGGTTCACCAACTCGAATGCCCTGTTCACCGACGGCGGCGACCATATGTGGACGACCAGCCTCACTCAGGAGTACTACCAGAAGCTCGGCGCCGACGAGGTGACCAAGGATCACAAGAAGCTCTCGGTGGTCTATCTGCAATCCGACTGGGGCAAGACTTCCTACGACCTGTTCAAGGCCGAAGCCGAGGCCCGAGGCGCCGAGATCGTCTACGAATCGGCGATCCAGCCCGACTCCGAGGACTATCGTCCGGTGCTGATCAAAGCCCGCGACGCTGAGCCGGACGCCATTGTGCACATCGGCTATGCAGCAGATGGCGCCCGGGTGGTACGCCAGGTCAGGGAGCTCGGTTTCACCGGGCAGTTCTACGGTGGCCAGAACACTCCGCAGTTCCTCGAGTCCGCCGGCGAGGCCGCGGAGGGCACGATCATCAACGAGAACCTGCTGGTCGGCAACACCGCACCGCGGGTGACCGAGTTCTACAGCAAGTTCGAAGGGGTCTACGGCCACGAGCCCAGCACCTTCTCGGCCTACGCCTATGACGCGCTCTATGTGCTCGCCCAGGCCGCCGAGATCGGTGGCGCCACCCGCGAAGGCGTGTACGAGGGTCTGGCCTCCGGCGAATCCTTCGACACGGTGCAGTTCGGCGAGTTCACCTTCGGTGACGATCGACGCCCCAACGACGTGCCGACGGTGCCCGTCATCGTCCGCGATGGCACGTACCAGGCGCTGTACCCCCAGGCATGATCGACACCATCATCTCGGGATTGGTCCACGGCAACGTATACGCACTCGTTGCCGTGGGCATCTCGCTGATCTTCGGCGTGACCAACGTCGTCAACTTCGCCCAGGGCTCGATCGTGGGGCTCGGGGCGATGCTGGGCTGGTGGTTCATGGGTGTGCTCGGCTGGCCCTGGTGGCTCAGCTTGGCGGCGGTGGCGATCGCGGCCTCGATCATCGGCTATCTGATCAACATCAGCGCCGTGCGTCCGTTGGTTTCTGCGCCGCCGATCGCGGCGCTGCTCGCGACCTTCGCGGCGTCGATGATTCTGGACAATCTCAGCCAGGTCGTCTTCGGCGCCGATACCAGGGCGTTCCCCGAACCGTTGGCAACCGACAACTTCCAGGTGGGCGGCCTGCGGTTGGGCACCAGCGATCTGGTGTCATTCGGGTTCACCATCGTGGCGATGATCGCGCTCTGGGCGTTCTTGAAGTTCGGACGCAACGGGCGCGCGATCCGCGCGACTGCCGCTGACCCGGACGCGGCCGCCCAGATGGGTGTCCCGGTAGCGCGCGTGCAGAACCTGTCCTTCTTGTTGGCCAGCCTGCTCGGCGGCGTCGGCGGCATCTTCTACGGGATGTTTGCGGGGGTCATCTCCCCGATCTCGGCCTCGTTCACCGGCACCGTCGGCTTCATCGCCGCGGCAGTGGGAGGACTGGGTTCGATCACCGGCGCAGTGGTCGGCGGACTCTTGCTGGGTCTGCTAGAGGCGCTCGGCGTCTATACCTTCGGCGATGGTTTCCGTGATTTGTTCATCTTCGGCCTGTTCATCATCGTCTTGGTGCTGCGCCCGCACGGGCTCTTCGGCTCGAAGCAGACGGTGGCGAGCGAGCCTATGACCGGCACCTTCCTGGGCGCCGGACGCCCGATCGAGTTGCGTTGGTGGCATTGGATCGTCGTCGCGGTGCTCGCCATAGTTGCGGTCCCGTTGTTCGGCGGGCCTGTCGCAAGCGCGGTCGGCACCCAGGTCATCATCTACGCGATCATGGCGGTACCGATGACCCTGCTGGCCGGCTCCACCGGCCAGGTCTCGCTGGGGCAGGCGGCACCGGTGGCGATCGGCGCCTATGCGTCCGCATTGCTGGTGATCAGGCTCGACCTGCCATTCCTCGCCGGTCTGCTGCTCGGAGGCTTGATCGCTGCGATCATCGCGACCGCGGTGACGCTACCGATCTGGCGGCTGGGCGGGCACTACATCTCGCTGGCCACGCTCGCGCTCGGCTACGTTGTGCTGGCCGTCATCCGTAACTGGGATTCGGTCACCCAGGGTGCCTACGGGCTCACCGGGATTCCGGCGCCGAGCATCGGCGGATTCGTCTTCCTGAGTTCGGAACAGCGATATCTGCTTGACCTCGCGCTGCTGGCGATCACCTTGCTGGTTGTCATCGCGATCCGCAGATCGCATTTGGGCACGGTGCTGTCGTCTGTCGGCTCCGATGAGGTCGCGGCCCGTTCGCTCGGCATCTTCACCCGCGATTACAAGATCATGGCCTACGCGATCACCGCCTTCTTCGCGGGCATCGCAGGCTCGTTGCTGGCGCACCAGTACAACTACCTCGATCCGACCGTCTTCCCGATTCAGATGTCGGTGCTGGTACTCACCATCGTGGTGCTCGGTGGCATGAACTCGCCGTTCGGTGCGGTCATCGGCGCGATCGTTCTGGTAGGTCTGCCCGAAGCCCTGCGGATCGCGGCCGATGTTCGGATTCTGCTCTACGGGGTGATCATGATCGCGATGATCCGGTTCCGCCCGCAGGGCCTGTGGACGAGGAAGACAGCATGAGCGACTTTGTACTGCAGGTGCGCAATCTGCATCGCCGGTTCAGCGGCCTGAAGGCTGTCGACGGCGTCGATATCGACGTCCGGCGCGGCCAGACCGTGGCCATCATCGGACCCAATGGCTCGGGCAAGACGACCACGTTGAACCTGATCACCGGCGTGCTGCGCCCCAACGAGGGCGAGATCACCATCGATGGCCGGGCCGTCGCCGCCCGGCGTCCCGAACAGGTGGCCGGAGCCGGAGTCTTCCGGACCTTCCAGAACGGCCGGGTCTTCGGTAACCTGACCGTGGCCGAGAACATTGAGGTCGGAACGCATCTGTCGCTCACGGCGACCAGGCCGTTCAAGCAGTTCGCGGGCAACCCGCTGCTGGGTTGGCTTGCGGGGATCGGCGAGATCTTCACCGCGCTGATCCCACTGCCCGCCGTCCGCAAGGAGCGGGCCGAGATCACCGCGCGCACCGATGCCGAGATCGGCCGTTTCCCCGAACGGCTCGGACCGCGCCGCGATCATCTGGCCTATACGCTCAGCTACGCAAACCGGCGGCGCACCGAGATCGCCCGATCGCTGGTCGCCGAGCCATCGCTGCTAGTCCTCGACGAACCGACCGCCGGCATGAATCAGTCCGAGACCGCCGAGATGCTCACCCAGTTGCTCGAACTCAAGTCCGCCGGGCAGACCATTCTGCTCGTCGAGCACAAGCTCGACCTGGTGATGACGCTCTCCGACTGGATCTATGTGATGGACGAGGGCAAGGTCATCTCGTCCGGACCGCCGAGTGTGGTGCGCAACGATCCGAAGGTGATCGATGCCTATCTCGGCAGCCGCTACGCCACCACAGGAGGCGACGATGACTGAGCCATTGCTCGAACTCCGCGGAATCGATGTTCACTACGGCGCCGCCAAGGCGCTCGACGCGATCGACCTGACTGTGCCCGTCGGTCAGATCGTCTCGCTGCTGGGTGGCAATGCCTCCGGCAAATCGACGACGATGAAGACCATCCTCGGCCTGGTGAAGCCATCAGCGGGCCAGGTGCTGTGGAAGGGCCAGGACATCGCCGCGTGGAAGACCCCACAGCGGGTGGCGTCCGGGATCGCGTCGGTACCCGAAGCCAGACGGGTCTTCGGCCCGATGAGCGTCGAGGACAACCTGATCATGGGCGCCTATACGCAGGCCGACCGCGGTCAGATCCGCGAAGACCTGGAGGCGCAGTACGCACGCTTCCCGAAACTCGCGCAACGGCGCACCCAGCAGGCCGGCACCTTGTCGGGCGGCGAGCAGCAGATGCTGGCGTTCGCCAGGGCGCTGATGAGCCGACCGCGGCTGATCTGCATGGACGAACCCACGATGGGGCTGTCCCCTCGTCTGGTCGATGAGGTTCTGGCGACCATAGCCCAGCTCAACTCCGAACTCGGGGTCGCCGTGCTGATGGTCGAACAGCAGGCAGAACTGGCATTGTCCATCGCTCACTTCGGGTATGTGCTGGCCACCGGCCAATTGGTGCTCGAAGGCCCGGCGTCGCAGCTCCTCAACAACCCTCGCGTCCAGGAGGCATACCTGGGCAAGACCATCACGAACGGAGAAAACGCATGACCACCAAACGCGAACGATTCCTGAAGGCTGCCCGCGGCGAGCGGGTCGATCGTCCACCGGTAGGTGCGTGGATTCACTACGGGTCAAGCTTCTGGACGCCCGCACAGGTCGCGGAGGCCCATCTGCGTTTCTACCGGCAGTACGACTGGGACTTCATCAAGGTGATGGATGACTTCCGGCTCGTCTTGCCCGACGGTCTGGAAGAGATCACCGATCCCGCACAGTTCGAGGGTATTGTGCCCGATCCCGCGGTGTCCCTGCCGAATCTGGAGAAGCAGGCCGAGGTGTTGACGATCATCCGCGCCGAAGCCCCGGAAGCGGCGATCATCGACACCATCTTCTCCCCCACCCAGACCCTGGTGCGGGCGCTCGGCGAGACGGTCATCGACTACTTCAAGGCAGATCCGGCGCTGGCCCACCGGACGACCGCCCGGGTCGCGGAAGCCTTGGCGAAGTATGCCGCGTCGCTGGCCGGGCTCGGGGTCGACGGGATCTTCCTCGCAATCAACGGTGCCAGCACCGATGCGACGAGCTTCGGATTGAGCCATCAGCAGTTCCATGAGTGGATCGAGCCCTACGACATTCAGGTGCTGGAGGCAGCCGAAGGGCTGGTGCGCATCGGGCACTTGCACGGTGAGGGCGCCGACCCAGATCTGCTGGGCAACTACCCGTTCGAGGTGCTGAACTGGTCGGACAAGGTGTCTCGTCCGACGATCGAAGAGACTCGGCCGACCTACGGCTGGGTGCCGATGGTCGGCATGGACGAGATCAACAGCCTCTACTGGACGCCCTCGAAGGCCCGTGAAGAGCTCCTCGCGGCGCGCAAGGCGGCCGGTGACGCATTGATCGTGGCCCCGAACTGCACGCTGCACTCCGATGGCTCTCCCCTGCTGCTGACAGCATTGCGAGACTCGGTTGACTTGCCCCTGGAGTGAGTTCTGGGATCTCAAATCCGGTGGTGGACGCGCTCACTGGGCGGGCTGCGTCCACCACCTCTTTGTGTGTGACCGCGGCTGGTTGAATCACACTGGATCACGATTTTCACCAACGACTGATCGGCCGGCTCAACAGTCGGCGAGCAACTGTCGTAGCACTCGGGTGCCGAATCTGACGGCGTCGACGGGGACTCGCTCGTCCACGCCGTGGAACAGTAGCGCGAAGTTCAGATCTTCCGGCAACTGCAACGGCACGAAACCATAGCCCCGGATGCCCAGTGTGTGCAGCCACTTGTTGTCGGTACCCGCCGACATGCAGTAGGGCAGCAAGTCGGCAGCCGGATCCTCGGCGAGAATCGCAGCGTGCATCTTGTCCACGAACACTGATTCGCGCGGCGCGTCCAGCGATATGCCCAGTTGGTCGACGATCAATTCCACTTTAGGACCGGCCAAGGTGCGGATGGCATCGAGAAGTTCGTCCTGGTGTCCCGGCAGGAACCGGCAGTCGATGTGGGCGGTGGCCTCCCCAGGGATGACATTGTTCTTGTATCCGGCGTCCAGTCTGGTGAAGTTCGCCGAGTCGCGCAGCGTCGCTGCGACGAACGCCCGTCCGCCACCCATCAGGTCGAGGAATCCTTCGAGATCGTCCTCAGGCGAGGCTCCCGTGATCTGGGAGACCTCATCGAAGAGCGCCTGCACGCTGGCCACATATTCGGTCGGCCATTCATGCTCGTTGATTCGGGTGATTGCCTGCGCCAAACGGACAATGGCGTTGTCATCGTTGGGCAGCGAGCCGTGCCCGGCACGGCCCAGAGCACGCAGATGTACCCAGGCGTAACCCTTCTCAGCGGTCTGCAGCAGATACGCGCGGCGCTTCTCGTCCGAGCCGGCGACAGGCAGCGTCACCGAATAGCCGCCCACCTCGCTGATCGCCTCGGTGCAGCCTTCGAAGAGCTCCGGGTGATTGGCGACCATCCATTCGGAGCCGAATCTGCCCCCTTGCTCTTCGTCGGCGAAGAACGCGAATACCAGGTCACGTGGCGGCACGATCTGTTCCCGAGCGATCCGCCGCAGATTCGCGAGCACCATGCCGTCCATCGACTTCATGTCGACGGCGCCGCGCCCCCAGATCATGCCGTCCCGGATCTCGGCGGCAAAAGGATCGACACTCCAATCGGCCGCGTTGGCAGGAACCACATCCAAGTGACCGTGCACGACAAGCCCACCCCCCGATTCATCGGCCCCGGCGATCCGGACGACCACGTTCGCGCGGCCCGGAGCGGATTCGAACGCCACAGGATCGAGACCGACCTCACGCAGCAGCCCGATCACATAGTCGGCTGCCAGACGCTCGGTCGGCCCCGATCCATCGCCATAGTTGGAGGTGTCGATGCGGATCAGCTCGCGGGTGATGCGCACGGCTTCATCTTCAAGTGCGGTCCAGTCGCTCACCGCTCTAGCTTGTCATGGACGCCGGGATTCGGCCGCGAGCGTCATGTTTCCATCGTGTTTCGCCTAGTTGGACTGGTGCATCAGGTGGCGAGGTGTGATCTAGCATCTCCGGCGTCGGCCACCTCACGGTCGCGAAGATGGAGGTCATCAACCATGCATAAAACTCGAAGGAGTCGCACCAGGGCCGTTAGGGGCGTGCTGCTCACGCTTCTGGCCGGCTTTTTCGCGATGACTTTCGGCGTCTCTGCGCTTCCGGCGCACGCCAAAGAAGGTCCCGTCGAAGGTCAGACATTCGTGATCGCCACCGACACCACATTTGCGCCGTTCGAGTTCCGGGATTCCTCGGGCGAGATGACCGGCATCGACATGGACATGATCCGCGAGATCGCACGGCGTGAAGGCTTCAATGTCGATATCCGGGCTCTCGGCTTCGACGCGGCGTTGCAGGCCGTCACCTCCGGCCAAGCAGATGGTGTCATCGCCGGAATGTCGATTACCGATCCCCGCAAGGAAGTCTTCGACTTCTCCGACCCGTACTTCGACTCGGGCATACAGATGGCGGTCAAGGCCGATGACACGTCCATCACCAGCTACCAGGATCTGAAGGGCAAGACCGTCGTCGCGAAGACCGGTGCCGAGGGCCTCGCCTTCGCCCAGTCCATCGCCGATCAATACGGATTCACGGTGAAGGCCCTCGACAAGGCCGACACGATGTACTCCGAGGTGGCAGCAGGCAATGCCGCAGCCGTCTTCGACGACTATCCCGTGCTCGCCTACGGCATCAATCAGGGCAACGGACTGAAGATCGTGACGGAAAAGGAACAGGGTTCAAGCTACGGATTCGCGGTCTTGAAGGGGCAGAATCCCGAACTGCTGCAAGCCTTCAACGACGGGCTCGCCAGCATGCGGGCCGACGGCAGCTATCAGGACACCCTCGACAGGTACCTTCAGGCACCGAACTCGGGCGAATCAAGCCAATCGTTTTGGGGTCTGCTGACACAGAGCATGCCCGCGCTACTCAAAGGCCTGTTGCTCACCCTTGGCGCCACCGCGCTCTCGCTGGTCTTCGCGTCGCTACTAGGTGTGGCCTTCGGCTTCTGCAAGGTGAGTGGCAGCAAGATCCTGGGCGCCCTGGCCTCGGTCTACGTCGACATCTTCCGTGGCACCCCGTTGCTGGTCCAGGCATTCTTCTTCTACTTCGGGGTACCTGCCGCGCTCGATATCAAGATGAGTGTGCTGACCGCCGGCGTGATCACACTGTCGCTGAATGCGGGCGCCTATATGACAGAGATCGTCCGCGGCGGCATCCAGTCGGTTGATACAGGTCAGATGGAGGCCGCGCGGTCCCTGGGCCTGAACTGGATGCAGTCGATGCGCAAGATCGTCGTCCCGCAGGCGATCAAGATCATGACGCCATCGTTCATCAATCAATTCGTGATCACCTTGAAGGACACCTCACTGCTGGCCGTGCTCGGTTTCGCCGAACTGACCTACCAGGGGCAGCAGATCATCGCCCGCAACTTCCGCAGCTTTGAGATCTGGCTGATCGTCGGCGCGATGTACTTCATCGTCATCTTTGCCCTCACCAAGCTGTCGAACCGCATCGATCGGAGGATCAACAAGTGAGCGAGTCAGCCAAGACGATGATCGAGGTCTGCGACCTGCACAAGTCGTTCGGTTCGAACGAAGTCCTCAAGGGGATCTCCACCACCATCCAGCAAGGCGAGGTCGTCGCCGTGATCGGGCCGTCCGGATCGGGCAAGTCGACCTTCTTGCGCTGCCTGAATCTCCTCGAAGAGGTGACCTCGGGCAAGGTGATAGTCGAGGGGCAAGACCTCACCGCCAAGGACACCGACATCAATCTGGTCCGCCAGAAAATCGGTATGGTCTTCCAGCATTTCAATCTCTTCCCGCATCTGACGGTGGCCGAGAACATCCTGCTGGCACCAAGCATGCTCAAGGGCATGTCGAAATCGGACGCCCGGGCCCGGGCCGATTCCTTGCTGGCGCAAGTGAAGCTCTCCGACAAGATCGACGCACGACCCGCCCAGCTGTCGGGCGGCCAGAAGCAGCGCGTCGCCATTGCCAGGGCCCTGGCGATGGATCCCGATATCATGCTCTTCGACGAACCGACCTCCGCGCTCGACCCGGAGATGGTGGGCGAGGTCCTGGATGTCATGAGGGCACTGGCGAAGGCCGGCATGACGATGGTCGTGGTGACCCATGAGATGGGATTCGCCCGAGAGGTCAGCGACCGCCTGTTGTTCATGGCCGATGGGCTCGTCGTCGAGGAAGGCGATCCGCGGGAGATCCTCGCCAACCCGCAGAACGCCCGGACCAAGGACTTCTTGTCGAAAGTCTTGTGAATCACGCTCGTCCGACGCCTCGGGTATCGGTGGGGCGCCGGACGAGTTCGCCGGTTTGGCCGATGCCTGGTGGGCACGCCACGTTACGGTTCGCGAACAGCGCATGGAGCCGACATCAGGGCGGTCCGCGGGCCAATAGTCTGAGTCGGTGACGATCCGCATCGCCCTGAGGCACCAAACGACCTACCGGTTCGACCGGCCCATCACCGTTCACCCCCACACGGTGCGGTTACGCCCAGCGCCACACACTCGGACGCCGATCGAGGCCTACTCGCTGTCGGTGCAGCCCGCGGAGCATTTCATCAACTGGCAGCAGGACCCGTTCGGCAATTATCAGGCACGTTTGGTCTTTCCCGATCCCGTCGACGAGCTTCAGTTCACCGTTGACATGGTCGCCGACATGACGGTGATCAACCCCTTCGATTTCTTCGTCGAGGACTACGCGGCGGAAATGGAATGGACATATCCGGCCGAGCTCGCCGCCGACCTGCAGCCTTATCTGCATCAGGTGCCCGCCGAACCGGATCAGCCATGGCGCAGCGATGCTGTGGACGATTGGATCGCCCGGCGGATGCCTCGTTCGCAATGGTCACATCGCGGGCTGCGAACCGTCGATTTCCTCGTGCAGGTGAATCAGGCTGTTCATGACGACGTCGCGTACACCACGCGAATGGAGCCCGGTGTGCAGACTCCCGGTCGCACACTGTCGTTTGCGATCGGGTCGTGCCGTGATTCCGCCTGGCTGCTGGTGTCCGTGTTACGTCGCTTCGGACTGGCCGCGCGGTTCGTATCCGGCTATCTGGTGCAGCTGGCGGCCGATATGAAACCCGTCGACGGCCCGGCCGGCCCCGATCGAGACTTCACGGATCTGCATGCCTGGGCCGAGGTCTACGTTCCCGGTGCCGGTTGGATCGGGCTGGACGCGACCAGCGGATTGTTCGCGGGAGAAGGACATATACCGCTGTCGTGCACTCCGCATCCGTCGAGCGCCGCTCCGATCACCGGCAGCACCGAGATCGCCGGGGTCGACTTCAGCTTCAGCAACGAGGTCAGCCGTATCCACGAGGACGCTCGTGTCACCAAGCCATTGAGCGAGAGCCAGTGGCGCGCAGTCGATGCGCTGGGACACCTGGTCGACGCAGGCCTGGCAGACCAAGGTGTCGCGCTGACGATGGGAGGCGAACCCACGTTCGTCTCGGCCGCAGGCACCGCCAGCCCGCAATGGTCGTCCGCCGCCGACGGGGCGGAGAAGCGTGAACTCGCCGCCAAGCTGACCACCCGGCTGCGGCGCCGTTGGGCCGGCGGTGGTCTGGTGCATCACGGCCAGGGCAAGTGGTATCCCGGAGAGCTGCTGCCCAGATGGCAGATGACACTGGCCTGGCGCACCGACGGCGAACCCATCTGGCACGATCCATCGCTGTTGGTCAGTCCGTGGTCACCGGCATCGACGATCTCCGGCGCCGACGAGCTTGCCCATCACATCGCAGCCCGGCTGGGTATCGCCGACGAGTTCGTACTGCCGGTCTTTGAGGACAGCGCGCTGGCGGCAGTCTCGGAGGCCCAATTGCCGCAAGGGCCGCGCCCCGAGATCGATGTCTATCCCGACGATGACGCAGTGTCGAGTGAACAAGCGCGCCGGCAGTTCGTCGACCGACTCGACACCGCCGCCACCGAACCCGCCGGATGGGTGATCCCCGTGTTCGTCGACCCCGACGACCCGGACGGCGGCAGCTGGGCGACCACCGCTTGGCGTCCGAGACGGCGGGCCGTGTTCCTGACTCCGGGGAACTCGCCGATCGGGCTGCGACTGCCGCTGAACGCTCTCGTCTGGGACCAGGCGCCCGACATCTTCCGCAACGCCGACGGCGATCCCGGCCGCACGCTGCCCCCCTTGTCGGGGCCTGATCCGAAGCCTGCCAGGGTGCTGCCCGTCGAGGACGCTCCGCTCACGGCGCTTGCCATCGAGCGGCGCGACGGTCACCTCTTCTGCTTCTTGCCGCCCATCGATCGGCTGGACGACGCCCTGCAACTGATCGCGGCAATCGAATCTGCCTGCGCCGAGCTCGGCTGCCCGGTCGTCCTGGAGGGCTACCAGTTACCGGGTGACGACCGGCTGACGACGCTCAGCGTCACCCCCGACCCCGGTGTCATCGAGGTGAACGTCCAGCCCACCGGCTCATGGGACGAACTGGTGGAGCTCACCAGCACGCTCTTCGAGGACGCTCGCCAGGTGGGCCTGGCCACCGAGAAGTTCGATCTCGATGGCACCCACACCGGTACCGGTGGCGGAAACCACATCACCTTGGGCGGCTCGAGCCCGAAGGACTCTCCGATGCTGCGCCGCCCCGATCTGCTGCGCTCGATGATCACCTACTGGCAGCACCATCCGAGCCTGTCGTATGTCTTCACCGGGCGTTTCATCGGTCCGACCAGCCAGGCACCACGCGTGGACGAAGGATTGCCTGGCACCCTCTACGAACTCGACATCGCCTTCGATGAGCTCGACCGCATGCTCGTCGATCCGACCGTCGAGCACGACGTAGCGAAGGCGATCAGCGCCGACTGGAACGCCGCGGAGCCCATGGATGAGCGGTTGCAGCGCCAGCGGCGCTCCCAACCGTGGCTGACCGACCGGCTGCTTCGTCATCTCCTCACCGATTTGACGGGCAACACGCACCGCGCCGAGTTCTGCATCGACAAGCTCTACAACCCCGACCGGCGCGGCGGGTACGCAGGCCTGCTGGAGATGCGCGGATTCGAGATGCCGCCGCATGAGCGGATGTCGCTGCTGCAGGCACTATTGGTACGCGGATTGGTCTGGAGGTTCGCGCGCAACCCCTATCGCGCGCCGGCAGTGAGATGGGGAACCCACCTGCATGATCGCTATCTGCTGCCGGCCTTCGCCGCAGCCGATCTGTGGGAGGTACTGGACGAGTTCAACGCCCTGCTGCCCGCCGGGGTCGCCGGGTTCGACCTGGCGTGGTTCGAATCGTTCCTGGAATTCCGTTTCCCCAGGCTCGGCGAGGTGCAACTGGGCGACGTCCATCTGGAGTTGCGTCAAGGCATCGAACCGTGGCAGGTGCTCGGCGAAGAAGTTGCCCTCGGTGGCACGGCCCGCTACGTCGACTCGTCGGTGGAACGCCTGCAGGTAGCTGCGACAGGGCTGATTCCGGAGCGTCATCTACTCATGGTGAACGGCCTGCCACTGCCGCTTCGGCCTGTCTCGGGACACGGCTGGGGTATCGGATCGGCCGAACTCACGGATGCTGCGGTGGCCGGTGTGCGGTACAAGGCGTGGTCGCCCGCGTCTTCCTTGCATCCGACGATCGGTGTACATGCGCCGTTGCGCTTCGACCTGGTCGACAAGCTCAGCGGTCAGTCGCTGGGAGGGTTCCGTTACCACGTCGTGCACCCGGGCGGCCGCAGTTACGACAGCTATCCGGTGAACGCGGTCGAGGCGGAATCTCGCAGGGTGGCCAGGTTCGAGCCCTACCAGACCTCCGGACGCATCGATCTTCCGCCGTTCGCCGATTGGGGCACCGCGGAGTATCCGGTGACGCTGGATCTACGGCGATTTGATCAAGGGCGCCTGGCTCTGGGCGAAAGCACCTAGAGTTGGCTCGCGTGAGCCCAGCGTTCGACCAGCACAGCAGCCCCGCGCTACGCGACTATGTAGCACGCGCAGGCAGCCGCGATGAACTGGCGCAGCTGCTCACCGGCCACGATCTGCGCGGTTTCACGCCCGACTTCATCGAGGTCGACGCCTCCGGCTGGCAGCAACGGCAGCATTCGCTCTCCTCCCTCGTCCGCTCGGAGGCGATCACCTACGGTGGCTCATCGGGCAGCCACGTCGCCAAGCCATGGTCGCTCGATGTCGTGCCGTTCATCATGTCGAGCGCCGAATGGACCAAATTGCAGGCCGGGCTACGGCAGCGCGCTGAACTGCTGAACGCCATCCTGGCCGATCTCTACGGCCCGCGCAGGCTGCTGCACAGCGGCGTGCTGCCCAGCGAACTGGTGCTTGCGCACAGTGGTTTTCTGCCGGCAGCCGACGGCATCACACTGCCCGGCCATCATCAACTGACCGTCGTCGCCACCGACCTCATCCGCGGCGGCGACGGCTCATGGACGGCGATTTCCGATCGCACCGGGTCGCCGTCCGGCCTGGGGTACGCGATGGCCAACCGGCGGATGGTCGCCAGGGTGCTCGATGACGACTACCGGCATGTTCCGATTCATCGGCTGCGTGGCTTCTTCGACCAGCTTCGGGTTGCTCTCGAAGACACCCTGCCGGAGCAATCCGACAGCCCGCGGGTGGTGATCCTCAGCTCCGGGACCACCGCCGAAACCGCCTATGACCAGGCTCTTGTCGCCATGCTCGTCGGCTATCCCATTGCTCAACCCGGCGATCTCGAGATCATCGACGGTCACCTGCGGCTGCGCACGATCGGCCGTGGCCGGCCGGTGAACATCGTCCACCGCCGGCTCGACGCCGAGTACGCCGATTCTCTGGACCTGCGCTCCGACTCGCTGCTGGGCATCCCCGGCCTCTTGCAGGCCACCCGCAGGCACCGCGTCTCAGTGGCCAATCACCTCGGATCCGGCGTCCTGGAGAACAGTGGGTTGCTGGCCTATATCGACCGGATCGCGCATTTTCTGCTCGGCGAGTCGTTGAAGCTTGCCACCGCGCCGACCTGGTGGTGCGGCGACCCGGACGGGCTGAGCTACGTCACGAGCCACCTCGATTCGCTGATCATCAAACCGATCTCGCGCACCACCGAGATGCACGCGATTCCCGTTTGGCTGCTCGACGACCGCGGACGCTCAGAGCTGTTGGCCAAGATCGCCACCGAGCCTTGGAGGTGGACCGCCCAGCGCTATCTGGAGCCCAGCACTGTGCCGGTGGTCGAGGGCGGCTCGCTCAGGCCGCATCCGATGGTCCTTCGAACCTTCGGTGTGGCCGACGGGGTCTCCTACTCGTTCATGCCCGGTGGTCTTGCCAGGGTGGCCTCGACAACGGGCCAGTGGAATATCACCAACTCCTCCGGCGCCTCCAGCAAGGATGTCTGGGTACTCGAGTCCGACCGCCAGGAGCCCCGCCGAGCGCAGCCGTCGGCCCTGCGTCCGGTTCGTGCAGCGCCAGCTGCGACCGCCGTCGGGTTGCCGCCGAGCGCCGCCGAGAACCTCTACTGGCTGGGCCGCTACGCCGAGCGGGCCGAGATGACCTCGCGGGTGCTGAAGGTATCCGAGCAATTGATCGCAGACAACCTGGACCGTCCCGATACCCCGGGCCACTCGGCAATGCTGACGATGGTGAGAGCGCTGTCGGTCATCGCCGGCATTCCGTCCGATTCCGCGGGCGAGGGGTCGGACGAGCAGCGGGACCGTCTGCTGCCCTATGTCCGTCGGCTCCTGGTTGATCAGACCAGCCGTGGCGCCGTGGCGCATGCCGTGGACCACATGTCGGTTTGCGCAGCGAACGCCCGGGCGCTGCTCAGCGGCGACACCTTCGCCATCCTCGACGCACTCAATGCCGTCTTGCGCACGGCACGCCGCGACGAAGACCTCTGCGCGGTGCAGCCTGTCATCAACGAAGCACTACGCTCGATGCTCGCCTTTGCCGGGGTCGCCAATGAATCGCTGGTGCGCGACACAACCTGGGCGTTCGTCGAGGCCGGACGTAGGGTCGAACGGGCGCAGATCACCGTGCAGCTGCTGCGCCAAACCGTTGCCTGGGTCACCGGTCCGATAACGGAGGCCACGCTGAGCGAGTCGGTGCTGGAGGCCGGTGACTCGGTGATCACCTACCATCGCAGGCTCGCTGCTGGTGTCGGCGCTCTCGTCCCGGCAGAAGCCACCCTGGAGCTTCTGCTGCTCGACGCGGCGAACCCGCGATCGGTTCGCTACCAGCTCGACAAGCTCGTCCAGGCACTCGCTTTCGCACCCGCAGCGCAGGTCGATGAAGCCGCGAATGCGCTGGTCTCGGCGGTTCGCCAGGTCGGGCCAAGCCAGCTGGCCGGCTCCGAGCGCGAACCGGCGCGCGTGCTGCTCGACCAGCTGGATTCGGGGCTTCGTGGCCTGTCGGAGCTGATCGAGCAGGCGCACTTCCCCGCCCAGCCGCCGGCGATCTGGTTCGCGGTGCCCGAACGATCAGAGGATTCGTATGGGTACTGAGCACAATGATGCCCGCCGGTATCGGATCGTGCACCGCACCGGGTACCGCTACGACGCGGAGGTGACTGCTTCGTTCGCGCGAGCCTTCCTGATTCCTCGTTCGACACCGCACCAACAGGTGCTCGATCACCAGTTGGAGATCTCGCCGTCCCCGGATCTGTGCGAGGTACACACGGACTTCTTCGGCAACCACTCGCACTACATCGAGGTCCACACCCCGCACACCGAGTTCGAGGTTCGCAAGTCGGCCACCTTGGCGGTGGAGTGGCCCAGTGTATGCCTGGCGGAGCTGAAGGTCACCGTAGAGCAGGCCGGGCTACTGGTGAACGACGACCCCGCGCTGGATTCCGTGCAGCGGGCGAGCTATCTGCTGCCCTCGCCGATGATCGAACTGGGCGTCCCGGTGATCCGGTTCGCGACCGGGATTCTTCGGCCTCAGATGCCGGTGGGCGAGGCCATCAGCACCGTGTACCAGACGATCTACCGGGACTTCAGCTACACACAGGGTGCGACGACGGTGACCACCACCTTGCCCGAGATGATCGCGGCTCGCGCCGGCGTCTGCCAAGACTTCGCCCATCTGGCCGTCGCCTGCTTCCGCTCTGCCGGGTTGCCCGCGCGCTATGTCAGCGGCTATCTCGAGACGTATCCGGTGCCCGGTCAGCAGAAGCTCGCCGGCTCGGACGCCAGTCACGCCTGGGCGTCGGTCTATCTGCCGCAGCACGGCTGGATCGATCTGGATCCGACCAACGATCAGCTGGCCGATTCGCGTTATCTGGTGACCGCCTGGGGGCGCGACTTCGGCGATGTGTCACCACTGAAGGGCGTCATCTTCAGCGAAAGCCGCGAGAGTGTCTTGGATGTGGCCGTCGATGTCATCCGGCTGGACGACTGATCGCTGCCGGCTTCGTCAGTCGAAGGGTCCTCTGGAGGGTCCTCAGTTCAGCCGTTCCACAGTGACCTCACCGGTCAGCTTCACCTCACCCGGCGAATCATGGACGCCGAAGAGCACCGGGATGTCCGCTCGGGTGGCACCGTAGCCGACGGCCAGATGCCGGGAATCGGGTGGGCCACCCAGCTGCGGATCCCACGCAACCCATCGTCCGTCCCAGTACTGCAGCCAGCCATATGTTTGAGCAGGGTGCTTCTCACCGCGCATCAGCTCGGCCGGCATGCGGTAGCCGGCCACGTAGCGTGCCGGAATACCGGCCCAGTGCAGCGCCGTCATCGCCTCATGCACCAGCTTGTCGCCGCTACCGCCGACCAGCTCGCGATGGACGAGTTCCTGAACGAACTCGGCCGGTGAGATCGCCTCGGCCCGCCATTGCCGCCATTGCTCAGGTACTTCCAGGTCGTCGGGCAGCTGCAGGTGGTCGCACAACAAGTCGGTCACCGACCGATCCTGTAGGGCCTCCCAGCCGGCACCGCGTCCGCTGGGGGCCACGGGCGCCGAATAGTCGAGTTCGGTGATCGCGGTGACACGCATCCGCCGAGGCGCCTCCGCCACGTTGAACGTGACGACCGAGGTTCCCCAGTAGTCGAAGTACTCGTGCCGCCAAGCCGACGGGGTGATGGACACCACCGGGTGCAGCAGCGACTGATTCGGCAGATAACAAGGAGTCATCCGGGCTTCGCCGTGCCACGCGTGAGTCGGCCGATCCGCCTCGACCAGCACCGTGTGAACGAGTTTCAGTCGCATGCCATGACCTCCCAATGCCAGATCGATGCCTCGGTGCTCGCGAAGTAGCGCTGCGTGAGTTCGGCACTGACCTGGGCGCAGGCAATCTGCACCTGCTCCATCCGGGCGGTCAGCCCCTGAACCAACTCGGGGGTATCCAGGTACTCCATGCGGCTGCGCGTGCGCCCTACCAGCCGGGCCGTCGGATCCTGCCTGGCCTTGACGTTGATCGGGTCGAGTTCGCCGAGCGAATCCTGGACGGCCTGCAATCCGTAGACCAGCGAGTGCGGGAAACGCCGGTCCACGATCAGGAAGCGGGTCGCGTCCAGATAGTCGCCTTCTCCGAAATATGTCCTGGTGAACGCATGATAGCCGCCGACTGCCCGCAGCGCTCTGGTCCAGGCGACCAGATTATTGCCCTCCACCGCCACGGTGCTGATCAGCCGGGAGGTCATGTCAACGCGTTCCAGCGACTGACCGAGCGAGAAGAAGTGGTAGGCCTCGTCATGCACCATCGTCTGACTGGCGAGCCCGGCGATCTGGACGCATCGAAGCCGTACCAGCTGCAAGGACGCAATCGGGCGGATCGCGGTAAACGAGGACGAGAAGATCTCGTTGAAGGTGGTGTTGATCGCCTCCCAGAGCTCCGGTGAGATAGTCTCGCGGATCCGGCGGGCCGACTGCCGCATCGCCGCAATCATCGCACGCACCGAGCTATCGCTGTCCGGGTCGTACCACAGGTACCGCATCACGGCGCTGCCGTCGATGAGTTCGTCCGTGTGTTCGCCGAGTTCCAGCCCCATCGCGCCCAACAGGCTGGCCGAGGCGGCCTGCTCGTCCACCGTCGGATCTTCGGTGAACTGCTGCAGCTTCACTTCGAGGATGCGGCTGATGTTCTCGGCGCGTTCCAGGTAGCGCCCGATCCAGAACAGCGAACCGGCAATACGGCTGAGCATCAGGCCTCCTGAATCTGGGTAGCGAGGGTTGTGGCATCGGGTGTTTCCGGGTCGTCGCTCGGCTGGGACGAGCCCCAGAACTGTGCTCGAACAGGACCACCGGTCCCTTCGTCCATCAGCACCCAGGTGTCCTTCGAGCCGCCGCCCTGCGAGGAGTTGACGATCAGCTGGCCCTCACCCAACGCGACTCGGGTCAGCCCGCCAGGCAGCACCTTGACGCCTTCACCATCGTTGACCGCGAACGGACGCAGGTCGACGTGCCGGGGACTCAGTTCTCCTTTGATCACCGTCGGCACCGTCGACAGCTGGACGACCGGTTGTGCGATCCAGTTGCGGGGCTCGTCCAGGATCGCCGCACGCAGCCGGTCCAGTTCGGCCGGGCTCGCGGCAGGGCAGATCACCACGCCCTTGCCTCCCGAACCATCGACCGGTTTGACCACCATCTCTGCCAACCGGTCCAGCACCTCGACCCGGTCACCTGGATTCTCCAGCCGCCAGGTGTCGACTCCGGCCAGGACCGGTTCGGCGTTCAGATAGTAGCGGATGAGATCCGGCACATAGGTGCAGATCAGCTTGTCGTCGGCTACGCCGTTACCCACCGCGTTCGCGATGGTCACTCCCCCTGCCGCGGCGACCGCGAGGACTCCGGCGACACCAAGAACCGAGTCGGACCGGAAGTACAGCGGGTCGAGGAAGTCGTCGTCCACCCGGCGATAGATCACGTGCACCGGCTGCGCGCCGGTGGTGGTACGCGCCTTGACCTGGCCACCCTCGCAGAACAGATCGGGCCCTTCGACCAGTTCGACGCCCATCATGCGGGCCAGCAGAGCATGTTCAAAGTAGGCGGAGTTGTGGACGCCCGGCGTCAGGACAACCACGTTGGGCTCGCTGATGCCTTCAGGAGCCGCAGCTCGCAGTGCGTTCAGCAGCAGCTGCGGATAGCCGTGCACGGGCCGCACCTGATAGCGGCCCATCCACTCGGGAAAAGCGGCCGACATCGCGCGACGGTTCGTCATCACATAGCTGACGCCGCTCGGAATGCGGACATTGTCCTCGAGCACCCGGAAGACTCCGAAGGCGTCGCGCACCAGGTCGGTGCCCGAGACATGGATACGCACCCCGTTCGACGGCCGGATGCCGTGTGCGACTCGGTGATAGTGAGTCGAGGTCGCGACCAGGCGCCGGGGCACCACACCATCGGCGAAGACCTTGCCAGGACCGTAGACATCGGCCAGGAACGCTTCGAGTGCAGTGACCCGCTGCTGGACGCCGACCTCGATCTGGGTCCAATCGGCCGCCGTGATGATGCGCGGCACCACGTCCAGCGGGAACGGACGCTCGACACCGCCCACGTCGAAGGTGATGCCCTGATCCAGGTAGCTGCTGCGGACGTAATCGGCGCGCTCCACGAATTCGCTGTCAGGCATCTCGGCCAGCAGTTCGCGGGAGATCCGGTACGACGAGCGAACATCACCCTGACCGAACATCTCGTCATAGACGCCGTCCGGGGGATGATATCGGCCAACGAGACTCTCCATGCGGGCAGTTTAAAGACGCCATGTTTCCGCCATGTTGCAGTTGGTCGACAAGCGCGTTCGCCTTGCTGCGGACCAGCTGTGCCGGGGAATACTGACCGTGTGATCGGCGTTGGGTATCTTGATTGGTCGAACACATATAGGAGGCGGTGACGATGCTCGATCCTGCTGAACTCTTCAATCTGGAACCACATCTGGATGCTGACGAGTGCCCGGCGACCGACGGCGAGCGCCCGACCCTGCTGATCACGCTGGGCGGGTATGGGGATGCCGGTGAGGCTCAGGAGCTGATCGGCACCCAGCTGTCGGATCGGCTGGCCAACCACAAGGTGGGCACGTTTGATATCGATCAGCTCTATGACTACGCCGGCCATCGTCCGCCGATTATCTTCGACCGCGATCATTTCACCGACTATCAGATGCCGGAGATCGCCCTGCGCAAGGTGACCGACGATGCCGGGGCGGGGTTCTTCTGGCTATCCGGGCCCGAGCCAGCTCTGCAATGGGAGCGGATGATCACCTCGATCGAGCACGTGATGGACGGCTTCGAGATGGGACGCGTGCTGATTCTGCAGTCGGTTCCCGCGCCCACGCCGCACACTCGTCCGGTTCACATCTCCGGCTTTGCCTCCGATCCGCGGTTGCTCGGCGATCGCACCGGTCTGCCCGGTACCTTCCAAATGAGTTCGCCGTTCATCGGTCTCCTCACTTTGAGGCTGGGTGAGCACGGCAAGGACGTGATCGGCCTGGCCGCGCACGTGCCGTACTACGTCGCCGAGGCCGCCTATCCGGAAGCCGCTATCGCCCTGCTGCAGCAGGCCAGCTCGGTCAGTGGCCTGGCATTGCCCAGCGATGGCGCGCTCACTCAATCGTCCCAGGCCGTGCGCCAGACCATCGAGCAGCAGGTTGCGGCGTCCATCGAGGCGCAGCAGGTCGTCTCGAAGCTGGAGGGTCAGTACGAGGAATACATGAGTCACCGCGAGATCACCTCGAGGTCCAATGTGCCCAGTGCCGAAGAGATCGGAGCCGAGGTCGAAGAGTTCCTCAAGGGCCTGGACGACGGGCCCGATCAGGGCGCAGCAACCTGAGGAACGGCTACCGAGAACCACAGCAGCTACCGGCAATGCGCCAGCCGCTGCTATTTGCGGTAGCCACTGTCGGGCAGCGTGCGCATTTCCGCAGCACATGTCACTTACAGCGACCAGGCACGCACTCCCCCGGCGATGGCCGCCGCGTTGGGGACGATGACCACGTCGTCACCCAATAGGGCCAGCGCGCCCGGTGTAATGCAGCGGGAGTTGCCGCCGCCCAGATAGACACGGTCCCAGACGAAGACCGGACGAAGAGTGTCCACCACGCGGCGAACCCGGCGCGACCACATCGCGTTGCCGAGCCGACGGCGTTCCGGCTCACCGATGTACTCGTCGTAGGTCGACATGCGGATCGGCCCGCGCGAGAGCTCGAGATGGGGCGCCAGCCGCCCGCCATCGAACTGGGCCGACCCGAGGCCGGTGCCGAAGGTCAGCACCAACTCCACTCCTGCCCCCGTGATGACGCCCGCGCCATGCACTTCGGCGTCGTTGAGTACTTTCGCCGGTATGCCCAGCGCAAACGAGACCACCGACTGAAAGTCCAATCCGTCCCATTGGGCCACCAGTTGCGGCAGGACGCGAGTGCGAGGGCCGCGTTCGGTCACGTAGTGCGGGGTACTGATGACCACGCCGTGCCGCAGCATGCCCGGCATGCCGACGGTGATCCGTTGCGCGGGAGGCAGTTGCGCGGCCAAGTCCCGGAAACAGTCGATGAGGCGCTCGGGAGGCAGCGGATATGGCGTTGGCATACGAATGACGGGGGCTCTCATCGTCCCGGCCTCGTCCAGGACCGAGGCCTTGAGTCCTGATCCCCCGCAGTCGACGGTCAACGTATTGATCTGCACGGGCCAACTGTAGGCTTCCCCCGTGATCGGCCGTTCATCTGCTTCCCCCCGGCGTGCCCGCGTCGGGGTATCCCTGAACTTCATGACGAACGGCTTGATGCTGACCTTGACGCCTCGGTTGCCCGAGATCAAGCAGGCGTTCGAACTCAGTGACGGCTTCTACGGCATCGTCGTGGCAGCCATGGGGGCCGGAGCCCTGATCGTCGGCCCGGTGCCTGCCCGTTTCATTGCCCGCCTCGGCGCATTGAAGGTCTCGTTGGTAGCCACCATCGGGGCGGCGATCATGCTGGCCGTGGCCGCTGGCGCGACCCATCCGGCGGTCTTCGCCCTCGCCTTCTTTGTCATGGGCATGCTGGACGCCCATATCGACGCGGCTCAGAACACCCAGGGGGTGGCCGTCCAGGCGTGGGCCGGGCGCACCATCATGAATTCTCTGCACGCGACCTGGAGCATCGGCGCCACTGTGGCCACACTCGCGGGGTCGATTGCTGCCGGCCTGGGTGTGCCATTGGCGGCGCATGGAGCGGCGATTGCGGTGCTGATCGTCCTTCTGGCGCTGGTCTGCTACCGGATGGGAACCATCCCGGACGACGTGCAACTCGCCCAGCAGCACAGCAAGCAGCGAGCAGATCAGAAGGCGCCCGCCAATTGGCGGCGGCTGCTTCCGGTCGTTCCACTCGCCCTGCTGGGCGTGGTTGGAGTCATCCCCGAGGACGCCACCAGCAACTGGGCTGCGCTCTACCTGATCGATCGTTTCGATCTCGGCTTCTCCCTGGCCGGTGCGGCCGTCACGGTGATGCTGGTCGCTCAGGTCATCGGCCGGCTGCTCAGCGACCCACTGGCCGACCGCTTCACCCAGGAAACCGTGGCCGGTGTCGGTGGTGGCCTGGTAGCCGCAGGAGCGCTGCTGGTGATCATCACCCCGGTAGCGCCGTTGGTCTACCTCGGGCTGGTGCTGATGGGCATCGGATGCGCGCCTATCGTCCCGGCGGCCTTCAGCGCTGCCGGACGACTGCCCGGGCTCGCATCCGGCACCGGCATCACGCTGGTCGGCTTCGCGATGCGTCTCGCCCTGACCCTCAACTCTCCGCTGATGGGCGGCGTGGCGGAGGCGACCAGCGTCCGGACCGCTTTCAGCCTGGTCGTTGGTGCCGGCGTTGTCGCCTGCCTGATCGCCCGGCGGTACCGCGAACACCCCGGATCCGATCGACCCATCCGAACACATTGACCCGATACTGTGGCGTAAAGAGCATGAGCGTAACCATCGAGTGAAAGAGATGAGATGAAGGTTCTGGTACTGGGCGGCGATGGCTTCTGTGGGTGGCCCGCATCCTTGCACCTGTCGGCCCGCGGCGACGATGTGGTCATCGTGGACAATTTCTCCAGGCGGCGGATCGACGAAGAATTGGGCGTCGAGTCGCTCACCCCCATCCGGACGATGGTGGAGCGGCGCGCGGCGTGGAAGCAGATCAGCGGTCGCGATATCTCGGTCGTCGAACTCGATGTCGCTCAGGATTACCGGGGGCTGCTGGACCTGTTTCGCGACGAGCGTCCGGACGCCATCATCCACTACGCCGAACAGCGTGCCGCCCCCTATTCGATGAAATCGGGCAAACACAAGCGCTTTACCATCGATAACAATGTCAACGCCACCCACAATGTGCTCTGCGCGATCGTCGAATCCGGGCAGGATATTCACCTGGTGCATCTGGGGACGATGGGTGTCTACGGGTACGGCACGGCCGGCATGGCGATTCCGGAGGGCTACCTCGGTATCCAGGTGCCCGATGGCGACCGGGTCATCGAGACCGAGATCCTCTATCCCACCAACCCGGGGTCGATCTACCACATGACCAAGGTGCTCGACCAGACGATGTTCGCCTACTACGCGAAGAACGATGACCTGCGCATCACCGATCTGCACCAGGGCATCATCTGGGGCACCAACACGATCCAGACGAAGCTGGACGAACGGCTCATCAATCGCTTCGACTACGACGGCGACTACGGCACCGTGCTGAACCGTTTCCTAATGCAGGCCGCGATCGGCTATCCGCTCACCGTGCACGGCACCGGTGGTCAGACCCGCGCCTTCATCCACATTCAGGACATGGTGCGATGTATCGAGATCGCGCTCAACAACCCGCCCGCCGCCGGTGACCGGGTGAAGATCTTCAACCAGATGACCGAGACCCACCGGGTGCGCGATCTGGCGGCGCTGGTCGCCGAGCTGACCGGGGCCGAGGTCGAGACGGTTCCCGATCCGCGTAAGGAGGCCGCCGAGAACGAGTTGGTCGTTCGCAATGACGGCTTCCTCGCGCTCGGCCTGGATCCGATCACCCTCGACAAGGGATTGCTGATGGAGATCAATGAAACCGCGGGACGCTATGCCGACCGCGCCGATCTCAGCCGGATCCCCGCCACCTCGCTGTGGACCAAGAATCAGCAGGCCGGAGTGCCGGCCTCACGAGCTGACGGGCAGTAGGGGCACGCTCGCCGATGCGCATCGCGATGTTCACCGAGGTCTTCTTGCCGAAGATCGATGGTGTGGTCACCCGGGTCCTGCGCACCTTGGACGAGTTGTCGGCCATGGGTCATCAGGTTCTCGTCTTCGCTCCCGGGTCGCCGCCGCCGGTCTATGCCGGATTCGAGATCGTCAAGGTGCGCTCGGTCGGCTTCCGTCCGTGGTACCCCGAGGTCAAGATCGGACTGCCGACTCCGAAGATCGCCGAACAGATGATCGCCTTCCGCCCCGAAGTGGTGCATGCTGTCAGCCCTGCCTGGCTGGCCGCCTATGGCGTGCTGTCGGCCGAGCGACGCGATATCCCGCTGCTCGCGTCCTACCACACTCAGCTGGCCAGCTACACCAAGGACCTGCACCTGTCCTGGCTGACCAGCACGGCAGACCGCTGGACCACTGCCCTGCACAACCGTGCCGAGGTCAATCTGTGTACCTCGCCACAGATGGTGGCGGCAGCGACTGCGCACGGGGTCACTGACGTCAGGCTATGGCCGAAGGCTGTCGACACGGTGACCTATCACCCGGGTGCGCGCACCAAGCGGATGCGCCGCAGACTGACCGACAATCATCCGGACAAGCCACTGGCGATCTACGTGGGGCGCCTGTCGAACGAGAAGAACCTGGACGATCTGCTCCCGGTGGTACACCAGCTGCCCGATGTCAGGTTCGCACTCGTCGGTTCCGGTCCGGCCAGGGCTCAGCTGGAGAGCCGCTTCGCGGGGACCAACACCGTCTTCACCGGATACCTGCGTGGCCACGAACTGGCGGAGGCCTATGCCACTGCCGACGCCTTTCTCTTTCCGTCCACGACCGAGACACTCGGGTTCGCTGGTCTGGAGGCGATGGCATCCGGGGTACCGGTGATCGGCGCGAACGCCGGCGGTATCCCGCATCTCTTCGAGGATCAGGTGCAGGGGTTCTTGGTTACCCCGCACGGTTCGGATGAGATCGTGGAGCGGCTACGACTGTTGGTTGCCGATTCGCAGCTGCGTGCCCAGATGGGTCGCGCCGCCCGCACCGAGGCTGAGCGTTTCAGTTGGCGGGCCTCCACCGAAGCACTCGTGGGCTATTACGATCTGGCAATTGAACGGCATCGCAGGCCGCACAAGAAATCCTGAGTCCATCTCCCTGCCGAACACCTGATTACGCTGGCCACAAGCGCTTTGACGAGAATATTCTTCTTGATCAGTGGACTGGCCCGGAGTCAGGCGAGGACCGATTGACCGCGTTGACGATGCGCACGTCAGGACAAATGGAAACCACGGCAACAGGCTCGGCGAGATCCCGGGCAGCCATGCTACGTTTGGCCAAGCATCGGTTACCGGTGCCGACTACCTGTGACAGCGAGGTGACAATGACCGACACCGTGAGACCAGAGCAGTCGTCCGCAGATGATCATCTGTCGATTCTGCGAGACATGCGAGAAAAGGCACTGCAGGGGGGCGGGCAAAAGCGCATAGCAGCGCAACATGCCAAGGGCAAGATGACGGCGCGCGAGCGATTGTCAATTCTGCTCGATGAGGGCTCCTTTCAAGAACTGGGCGCCTTGGCCACTCATAATCTGAACGATTTCGGAATGGCCGACAAGCGTTATCCGGGCGACGGAGTCATTACCGGCTTTGGAAAGATCAACGGTCGTCGTGTTGCGGTCTATGCGCAGGACTTCACCGTATTGGGCGGATCTTTCAGCCAGGTGCAGGCGCAGAAGATCAACAAGATCCAAGATCTCGCGCTTGAGAGCGGGATCCCGATCGTCGGATTGAACGATTCGGGCGGCGCCCGCGTGCAGGAGGGCGTGCGTAGTCTCGCGGCCTACGGCGAGGTCTTCCAGCGAAACGTCGCGGCCTCGGGGGTGATTCCCCAGATCAGCCTGATCATGGGGCCGTGCGCCGGCGGTGCGGTCTACTCCCCCGCGCTGACCGACTTCACGATCATGGTCGATCAGACTTCGAATATGTTCCTCACCGGCCCCGAGATCGTGGCATCGGTGACCGGAGAGCAGGTCACTGCCGATGAGCTCGGCGGTGCCGCGGTTCATGCCGGACGAAGCGGCGTAGCCCAGTTCGAGGCCAAATCGGAGACCGAAGCGCTCGAGATGACCAAGCTGCTGCTCAGTTACCTTCCGGCCAACACCTCCGAGGATGCACCGATCCTGATCAGCGACGACAATCCCGATCGCATGGACGAATCGCTCAACACGATCGTCTCCGAGGACGAGCGCAAGGGCTATGACATGCGCACGGTGCTCGACCAGATCTTCGACACCGATTCGATCCTCGAAGTGCATGAGGCATTCGCGCCGAACGCGATTTGTGCCTTCGCTCGTCTGGATGGACGCCCGGTCGGCATCGTCGCCAATCAACCGCTGGTGATGTCAGGGGTGCTGGACATCGATTCGTCCGACAAAATCAGCAGGTTCATCCGGATCTGCGATGTCTACTCGATTCCGGTGATCACCTTCGTCGACTGCCCCGGGTATCTGCCGGGCGTCGAGCAGGAGTACAACGGCGTCATCCGGCATGGCGCGAAGATCATCTACGCCTACTGCCAGGCGACGGTCCCGAAGATCTCGATCGTCACCCGCAAAGCGATCGGCGGTTCGTACGTCGCGCTGAGCTCCAAGCAGATGGGTTCGGACGTGGCGTTCGCCTGGCCGACGGCCCAGATCGCCGTGATGGGACCCGAGGGTGCGGCCCGGCTGCTGCACGGCAGGCAGATCAAGGAATCCGAAGATCCCGCTGCCACCGAGGCCCAGTTCATCGCGGAGTACCGGGAGAGGTTCTTCAATCCTTACCGGGCTGCCGACCTCGGCCAGATCGATGAGGTCATCGAGCCCAAGGAAACCCGGCCGCGCCTGGTGCGTGCCCTCGAGGTTCTGCAAACCAAAGTCGCTCCGACCGTCGCCAAACGGCACGGTCTGTTCCCGGTGTAATCCGATGGCTGACCTTGGATGGGGCTTGACGATGATGCTGCTGGGCATGGGGTCGGTGTTCCTCATGCTCATCGTGCTCATGGCCGTGTTGATGCTTCTAGGCCGCTCGACTAAGCAACCGGCCCCGGCTGCCGTTGAAGAAGTATCTCCTGAACTCGAACCGACCTCGATGGAACCAGCCGACGAGAATCTTTGGATGACGATCGCAGATGACAGCGGTCTGACTCCCGAGCAGATCGCTGCCGTTTCGGTCGCGGTTGCCGTGCATGCGGACGTGCGCCGCAAGCAGGGCGCTCCTGCCAATCGCGTCTATGCTCCCGGTTCGCGCCTGTGGGCGAGCCGCTGGGTAGCCATGGGGCGCAGTTCCCAGATGACTAACCAGAGGAGATGACAGTGCGTCGCTATCAACTCACCGTCAACAACAATCAATACGACATCGATGTCGAGGAGAACTCGGCGACCGATTTCACCGTCTCCATTGACGGCCAGACGGTGAACGTGAGCCTCAACTCGCAGGCCGACCTGGCTGATGCCGCGATCACTCCGCAGATCGAGGCCCGCTCCGCGGCCATCGCCGCTGCCGCTCAGTCAGGAGTTCCGGTTGCACCCAAGGTGCCCGCGACGATGCGCGCTGCCAAGCCACGCACACCATCCCCGGCTGTGGCAGGTGGCGCAGATCTGGCCTACTCCATGAGTGCACCCATGCCGGGTGTCATCGTCGAGATCAATGTGGCTGCGGGCGCCACCGTCAACAAGGGCGATGTTGTCATGGTCCTTGAGGCCATGAAGATGAAGAACGATCTGCACGCCAGCCGGGACGGTGTCGTCGAGTCGGTGGATGTCGCGCAGACAGACCAGGTCAAGTACGGCCAGGTTCTGCTGCGGTTCGCAAAGGACTGATATGGACGCATCCACTATCCAGAGCCTGCTTACCGGGTTTTACAACCTGAGTTGGCAGGGCGTGGTGATGATTGCGGTCGGCATTCTGCTGATCTGGCTTGCCGTCGCCAAGGAATACGAACCGCTCTTGCTGCTACCGATCGGAGCCGGCTGCGTGCTGGCCAACATGCCGATCTCCATGATGCTCGGCACTGCTGAAGAGCCTGGCATGCTTCAGGTGCTCTACAACGTCGGTGTCGGCAACGAGTTGTTCCCGCTGCTGATCTTCATCGGCATCGGGGCGATGACCGACTTCGGCCCGCTGCTGGAGAACCCGAAGATGGTGCTGTTGGGTGCGGCCGGACAGTTCGGCATCTTTCTGACGCTCATCCTGGCCCTCGTGCTCGGCTTCACCCAACCGGAGGCCGCCTCGATCGGCATCATCGGCGCCATCGACGGCCCCACCTCGATCTACGTCTCCGCGCAGCTCGCTCCGCATCTGCTGGGCCCGATCACCGTCGCCGCATACAGCTATATGTCGCTGGTTCCGATTATCATGCCACCGGTCATGCGGCTGTTGACCACCAAGAAGGAACGCTCGATCCGGATGCCATACTCGGTCCGCGAGATCAGCCAGCGGACCCGCATCATGTTCCCCATCGTGGTGACGATCATCGTGGGCCTGCTGGTGCCGTTCGCCCTGCCGCTGATCGGCACCTTGATGCTGGGCAACCTGCTTCGCGAGTCGAAGGTCGTGGAACGTCTGTCGGGTGCTGCGCAGAACGAACTGAACAACATCGTGACCCTCTTCTTGGGCCTGGCGATCGGTTCGACCATGGTCGGCACGAACTTCATCAAGCCGCAGACACTGTTCATCCTGGTGCTCGGCCTGCTGGCCTTCTGCCTCGACACCGCGGCCGGCGTGCTCTTCGGCAAGCTGATGAACCTCTTCAGCGGCGGCAAGTTCAATCCGCTGATCGGTGCCGCAGGCATCTCGGCCTTCCCGATGGCCGCCCGTGTGGTGCAGAAGGAAGCCAGCCGCGAAGACGACAGCAACTTCGTTCTCATGCATGCCATGGGTGCGAACGCGGCCGGTCAGGTCGCGTCGGCGATGGCCGGTGGCGTGCTGCTGGCACTGATGGCGGGCGTCGTCTAGCAAGCAGAAACATCCCGGTCTGGTGGGGGCTATGCCGAGAAGGCGTGGCCCCCACAGCCGTTCCTTCCCCGGGATTCGCCCACCAAGGGTGCTCGGGATCTCCAGGGTCCTAAGCACATCTGCCCCGGCCGTGGCCAACCGTCCTAACGGCGCGGCACTCACCGGTTGTTGGGCGCGGCCGGGTTAGGCTTGTCCATATGCACTTGGGCATCGATTTTGGCACTACCCGCACCGTGGTCGCGTATACCGACCGTGGAAACTACCCAGTTGTGGCGTTCACGGACGACGATGGCGATGCCCACGAGTACCTTCCGTCCCTGATAGGGGTGGCCGACCAAGACCTCGTCTTCGGCTTCGAAGCCGCACGAGCACAGGCCGACGGACACCCGGTTCTCCGCTCTGTCAAGCGCGAGCTGGCCTCGGCCGCGGTCTCGACCTCGACCCGGATCACCATCGGCGACCTGCACCCGCTACTGCTGGACGTTTTGACCGGGTACCTCACTCAGCTGCGCAGCAAGCTGGAGACCTCGTCCACGATCGCTCAGATTCTGAAATCCGACCCGATCACCAGCGTGGTCGTCGCAGTACCGGCACACGCCAACAGCGCCCAGCGTTTCCTCACACTCGAAGCCTTCCGGCGCGCCGGCTTCGCGGTGACTGCGATGCTGAACGAGCCGTCGGCGGCGGGTTTCGAGTACACCCACCGGCTGGCCAACTCCCCCAGCGCCCGCCGCAGCCGGCTGGTCGTCTACGATCTGGGCGGTGGCACCTTCGACGCCTCCTTGGTCGCGATCCACGATCGCAGTCACGCGGTGCTCGGCTCCGTCGGCATCAACCGGCTCGGTGGCGACGATTTCGATGCCGTGCTGGCCGATCTCGCCTGCCAGCAAGCAGCTGTGAGCCCCGACGATCTCGGCGTTGAGGCCTACTTCTGGCTCCTGGGCGACGCTCAGGCTGCCAAGGAGCAACTCGCACCGCAGACTCGCCGCATCGTGCTCGACGTGCAGGACAAGACTGTCATCGTCCCGGTGGCCGACTATTACCAGGCCTGCGCGGCGCTTGTCGAGCAGTCCATCACCGCCATGGGGCCGCTCGTCGATGGCCTGGACGCCGGCGAGCCGGATCTGTCGACCATCGCCGGCCTCTACCTCGTCGGCGGCGCGAGCTCGCTGCCGTTGGTACCCCGATCGCTGCGCGAGCGCTTCGGACGCCGGGTCTACCGCTCGCCGTATCCGGCCGCATCCACCGCGATCGGACTGGCCATCGCCTCGGATCCCGATTCCGGGTACACGCTGTCTGACCGGCTGTCCCGCGGTTTCGGGGTCTTCCGGGAGGCCGACGGCGGTCAGCGCCTGCAGTTCGACTCCATCTTCGACCGCAATCAGACGATGGTCGCCGGCAGCGATCTCACGGTGCAGCGCCGCTATCGGGCGGCCCACAATCTCGGCTGGTACCGCTTCGTCGAATACGCGGGCCTCGCCGACGGCCAGCCAGCGGGCGACATCGTCCCTTACCCCGACGTCATCTTCCCATTCGATCCGGCTCTCCAGAACGAAGCCCCGGTCTCGAGCGAGGTCGAGGTCCGACGCACCGGCGAAGGCCACCTGATTGAGGAGTCCTATCGGCTCGATCAGCACGGTATTGTCTCGGTGACCATCACCGATCTGGATTCCGACTACCGGCAAACCCACCAGCTGGGGCTGGGCTGACACGCCAGCTAAGCTGGCCCGATGGCAGCAAACCAGCCTGAACCCGGCTCCGAGTGGCCCGACTTCGTTCCCCCAGATTTCGAACAGTCGATTCCACAGGCGCCCAAGGAGCCGACCGCTGGCGGCGCTGTCCCGCCGTTCAGCGGGCCGGTGCTGCCGCCGCAAAGCAACACTTACCGGCCCGACACCGGGCCGAGCGGGCGCCCCGGCCGCCAATCCGATGACCGCTGGTTCAGTCGTCCGGCCGGCAACGGGGGCGCCGCCTTCGGGCCGCGCGCGGCCGGCCGTACACCGGTCACCAATGCTCTGATCGGCATCTGCGTGGTCGTCTGGATGCTGCAGAATCTCTCGTACACGTTCAACGACCTGGTCATGCTCATCCCGTCGGTCGCGAACACCGAGCCGTGGCGTTTCCTCACCTCGGCCTTCGCGCACGCCCCGCGCTCGCTCACCCACATCGGCTTCAACATGCTGACGCTGTGGCTGATGGGACGCTATCTCGAGCCGATTCTGCGCGGACGACTCTTTCTGGCGGTCTACCTGATCTCGGCGCTCGGCGGCGGCACCCTGTTTGTCTTGTTGGCCTTCCCACCCGGGAGCGGGCCTGGTGGCACCGGATCGAACTGGAACAGCGCGGTCGTGGGGGCTTCAGGCGCGATCTTCGGGCTGTTCGGCGCCTACCTGGTGCTGGCGTGGACGATGAAACGCTCCGTGACGCCGATGCTGGTCTTGCTGGGTCTCAACCTGGTGATGATCGTGCTCTTCCCCGGCATCGCCTGGAGCGCGCATGTCGGCGGTTTCCTCACCGGCGCTGCGGCGAGCGCGGTTGTCTTCTGGAACAGGCGCCGATCTGCGGCCGCCGGCGGCTCGCAGCCGTGGTGGCGACTGGCGATGGTGGTCGGAATCCTCGTTGCGGCGCTGGTGATCAAGTATCTGACGATCTAGCCGAGATGGTCAGATACTTGAGCGGCCGACGCTGTGGCAAAAGTCTCGACTCTCAACCTGACCGACTTGGCAGGGACGGCCGCGTTACCGATATCGTCGAACGGTGCCTTCCACACGCGTCTACCACCTCTGGGCCGGCGCACGCTCCGATGTGGGACCGCGACGCAGCGACAACCAGGATTCCGGTTACGCCGACGACCGGATGCTGCTGGTCGCCGATGGCGTTGGCGGCGCCCCGGCCGGGCATCTCGCATCAGCCTTGACCGTGAGATCGCTGGCGGCCGCGCTCGAGGCGCTCGATCGTCCCGATGCCGCACAGGTTCGCGATGAGGTCATCCGGACAAACGCCGTGCTCGCCAGGACCGCGCGAGAGAATCCCGGCGTTCGCGGTATGGCGACCACCTTGACCGGCTTGGTGATCGCCGGCGATATCGGCTATCTCATTCATGTCGGCGATTCACGGGCCTACCGTTACCGCGACGGCGTCCTCGAGCAGATGACCGTCGATCAATCCTGGGTGCAGATGCTGATGGACGAAGGCATGCTCACTCCGGAGGAGGCGGCCATTCACCCGATGCGAAACACCTTGATACATTCGCTGTCCGGTGCGCTGCGCGATCCGGAGGCAGTGCGTGTCACCCCGATCGAGCTGCAACTCGGCGACCGCTGGCTGCTGGCCTCCGACGGGTTGACCAGCTATCTGCCGCTGGAGATCATCGCCTCGCAGGTCTCGTCGATCGCCGATACCCAGGACCTCGCGGAGGTGTTGGTCGACCTGTGCTGGCCTCGTAGTCTCGACAACATCTCGGTGGTCATCGGAGACATCACCGACCTACTACCCGAACGACCCGCTCAGTTCATCGGCGCAGCACAGCGACGCTCGTTTCCTCAGCCGCAGGCCGGTTAGGGCCTGCGTCGCGATCAGGGCAGGAAGAGCTCCGGATCGCCGCCGCCTTGGCGCAGGATCTGCGGTTCGTCACCGGTCAGGTCCACCACGGTGGTCGGTGTCAGCCCGGCATCGCCCGAATCAAAGACCGCATCAATCAGATTCCCGATCTCCTCGTTGATCTGCCAGCCATCTGTCATCGGATCCTCGGCGTCCGGCAGGATCAACGTGGACGAGAGCAGCGGCTCACCGACCCGGTCGAGCAGCGCGAGTGCCGCCCGGTGCTCGGGAACCCGGACCCCGATGGTCTTCTTCTTCGGATGCTGCATGGCGCGCGGCACCTCGCGGGTGGCCGGCAAGATGAACGTATAGGGGCCGGGTGTGGCGGCCTTGATCGCGCGAAAGACCCAGTTGTCCATCTGGACGTAGCGGCCCAGCTGACTGAACTCACTGACCACCACTGTCATGTGATGACGATCGTCCAGGTGACGGATCTCCCGGATGCGATCGGCACCGGAATGGTTGCCCAGCAGCGTACCGAGCGCGAAACCGGAATCTGTCGCATAGGCGATGACTCCGGAGTCCTCAAGAATCCTCGCGACCTGGTCGAGGGCGCGAGGTTGCGGGTTATCGGGATGCACGTCGAAATACCTGGCCATTGAACAAGTCTAGGCAGCTACGCCCCGAGGCTCAGCGCATCCGCAACTCGACCGCGGCGAAACCTCGTCCGGTCAGCCGGTCGATGCCGGCCAGCGAGAGGAAGATCGTCGGGACCGTGCTCGAGGTGGTGACCTCTAGCGTCATCGCGTCGCCGACGCTCACCGAGCCTTCGATGTCCGGGTGCGATGCGAGCACCTCCTGAGCACCGCTGATCGCGAGCTGGCTCGCCGTGGCAGGCGGCAGTCCCGAAACCAGGGCCGGGGCGGCGCCGTCCATCCCCGCCCGCGCAGCCTGTGCGGCGACCGCTTCGGCGCTGCGATCGGCTGCTGCCTTTGCCGCCCCATCCACCGCCAGTCCGATACAGACAAGCATGGTGGGGATGAGTAGGCAGACCAGCACAGAGACACTGAAGCCGCGTTGACCGCGGTCACGGGCTGCCGTGCACACGGCGAAATCCGCTGTGACGGGCCCGAATCCGGCTGGGATGGCAGCATTCATCTGAACTCCTGGGGTGAAATGGAGGATCTGGGGTAAGTCTGCCATGGATGGCATCGCCTCGGCGGGTCGTCACCACTAGGCTGGGGACAATCGCCTGGCCGAAGAAGAAAGGTTCTCCCACGATGGTCAACAAGGTTGGATTGCTTACTGCCGGTGGCTTCGCCCCGTGCCTGTCATCGGCGGTGGCCGGCCTCATCAAGCGCTACACCGAAATCGCCCCCGAAATCGAGATCATCGCCTACCGCCATGGCTACGAAGGCCTGCTCAAGGGTGATTCGATCGTGGTGACGCCCGAGGTGCGTGCGCATGCCGAGCGCCTCTACGCGTTCGGTGGCTCCCCCATCGGCAACTCACGCGTCAAACTCACCAACGCCGCCGATCTCGTCAAGCGGGGGCTGGTCGCCGAGGGACAGAATCCGCTCGAGGTCGCAGCCAACCAGTTGGTGGCCGATGGCGTCGATGTCTTGCACACCATCGGTGGTGACGACACCAACACCACCGCCGCCGACCTGGCCGCGTTCCTCGCCGCGAACGATTTCGGTCTCACCGTGGTCGGGCTGCCGAAGACCATCGACAACGACATCGTGCCGATCCGTCAGTCGCTGGGCGCCTGGACCGCCGCCGACCAGGCCGCCGACTATGCCAAGAACATCATTGCCGAGCACAATGCCGCGCCCCGCGAGCTGATCATCCACGAGATCATGGGCCGCAACTGCGGATACCTGGCCGCGGAGACCACCAAGCGCTACCAGGCCTGGCTCGACGAGCAGGAGTGGCTGCCCGAGATCGGCCTGTCGAAGCAGGCGTGGGCCGTCCATGCGGTTTATCTTCCCGAGGCGGCCGTCGATCTGGACGCCGAGGCCGAGCGTCTGTCGAAGATCATGGACGAGGTGGGCAACGTCAACATCTTCTTGTCAGAGGGTGCCGGTGTCGCCGAGATCGTCGAGCAGATGGAGAAGAACGGCGAACAGGTGCCCAAGGATGCATTCGGCCACGTCCAGATCGACAAGATCAATCCGGGCGCCTGGTTCGGCAAGCAGTTCAGCAAGCGGATCGGCGCCCAGAAGACCATGGTGCAAAAGTCCGGGTACTTCAGCCGTTCGGCCGCGTCGAACGACGAGGACCTCGAGCTGATCGGGCGCACCTGCCTGATGGCGGTGGACGCGGCTTTGGCCGGTACGCCCGGTGTGGTCGGCCTGGACGAGGAGCACGGCGACCAACTCTCGGTCATCGATTTCCCACGCATCGCCGGCCACAAGCCATTCGACATCACTCAGCCATGGTTCGTCGAACTCTGCGAGAAGATCGGGATGCCTGCACCGCGCGCCGAGTGATCGACCGCTGATCGCAACGCTTCACCGCTGATCGTCACGACGCCCCACCGGGCTGGCTCCGCGCCGAACGCGGGCCACGGTGGGGCGTCGCTTGTTCAGATGCGGCAGGCGCACGCCAGGGTGGGATGCGGAGCGATCGGCTTCGAGCTGGGCCTCGACCTGGGCGTCTGCAACCCTCCAGTGGTCGGTCACCGTTTGGACGTTCTCCCGGTTGCGCAGGATCTCGTCACCCGGAGAATGCCGCCTGGCGACGGCCGGCTGATTCGAGGTGGCGATCCACGCGGCCCAGAACAAGATCAGATTCGCGAAGAAGTTGATGAACAGCATCGCGACGATCACAGGCCCGAAAAGCTGGGTCGCGCGTCCCAGGCTGAGTAGTCCGGTGATCCAACTGGCGGCCGTCTGCAGCACGACGAAACAGACGGCGGCGCCCACCGATCCGCGTCGCAGGGCAACCGAGGGCGGTCGCTCGTCGGGCAGGAAACGGTACATCAGCCAGAAGAGCAGCGTGGCTCCGGCCAGCGAGAAGGACAACGAGATCAAGCGCAGCATGCCGCTCGAGATGTCCACCTCGAGGCTGCTCACGTGCAGCCAGCCGACGATCGTACCGGCCAGCTGGGTGCCGACCACGGTCGCCGCGAATGTCGTCGCCACCAGCACCAAGATGACCAGCAGCAGTCCCATATTGATCAGGGGCTCCTGCCACGGTCTGCGGACTTGCATCATGTCGAAACTGGGCCGGCCCATTCCCCGGATGACGCCTTTGAGGTTCGCCACCCAACTGGTACCGACCACCAACGCGACAACGGTCGCCAGAATGCTGACCCTGCGCCAGTTGAGCAGGTACTGACCCAGCAGAATCAGGATCTGATCTTGCACCGGGCCTGCGGAGAGATTGTCGACGATGAAGATCTGTACCGCGCCGAGCAGATCCGGGCGCAGCACTGTCAGAGTGAATCCCACTGCGGCGAAGGCGAACATCAGCACCGGCACCAGGGCGAGAACTGTGAAGAACGCCATAGCCGCCGAAAGTTGGTTGCCCAGCCGGTTCAGGTACCGGAAGAAGCTGCGCAGCAGGTGCGATCCTACCGGACTGGCCTGCAGCCACTCCACCAGTGAACGCACGAACGACATGGCCCTATCATCTCAGGTCCTCAGTCGGCGTAGTCAGCGACCGGCGGGCAGCTGCAGATCAGGTGACGGTCACCGAAGGCGTTGTCGATGCGCGCCGAAGCCGGCCAGTACTTCTCCGAGTCGCTCGCGCCCAACTGCCCGGCGATGCGTCCGGCCGGGTAGCCGGCGAGCTGACGCGAGTACGGATGCGTCCACTCGTCGGCGGTGCAGCGCGCCAGCGTGTGCGGGGCATTGACCAGCGGATTGTCGTCGTGCGGCCATTCGCCGGCAATCAGCCGATCGATCTCGGCACGGATGGCGATCATCGCGTCGCAGAAACGATCGAGTTCGCGCAGATCCTCGCTCTCGGTCGGCTCGATCATCAGGGTGCCGGGCACCGGGAAACTCATGGTCGGTGCGTGGAAACCGAAGTCGACCAGCCGCTTTGCGATGTCGTCGATGCTCAGTCCGGCCTGTTTGCAGATCACGCGGGGGTCGATGATGCACTCGTGGGCCACCAGACCGTCATGGCCGGCGTAGAGCACCGGAAAGGCGTCCTGCAGCCGCTTGGCGACATAGTTCGCGTTCAGCAGCGCAACCTGGCTGGCCTCGCGCAGACCATCGGTACCCATCATCGCGATATACGCGTAGGTGATGGGGAGCACGCCTGCCGATCCGAACGGCGCGCCGGCCACCGGATACTGCTCGTCCGGGAGGAAACCGGCAAGGTGGGAGCGAACCGCGACCGGCCCAACTCCCGGACCGCCACCACCATGCGGGATCGCGAAGGTCTTGTGCAGATTCAGGTGACTGACATCGGCGCCGAACTTGCCGGGCCTGGCCAGGCCGACCAGCGCGTTCATATTCGCGCCATCCACGTAGACCTGGCCGCCGGCACCGTGGACGAGCTCACAGGCCGTGCTGATGGTGTCCTCGAAGACGCCGTGAGTGGAGGGATAGGTGATCATGACCGCGGCCAGCCGGTCGGCGTTGGCGGCCACCTTGGCGCGCAGGTCCTCCAGGTCGATCGAGCCGTCCTCGCACGCCTTGACCACGACCACCTTCAATCCCGCCATCGCAGCGGACGCCGCGTTCGTGCCGTGCGCGGACGACGGGATCAAGCAGATCGTGCGCTGATGGTCGCCGCGAGCCTGATAGTAACGACGGATCGCCAGCAGCCCCGCGAATTCGCCTTGCGCGCCCGAGTTCGGCTGCAGCGAAACCTTGTCATAGCCACTGATCTCGGCCAGCCAGCCGCTGAGTTCGTCGATGAGTTCGCGCATACCTTCGGCGTCCGCAGCCGGTACGAACGGATGCAGGCCGGCGAAACCCGGGTAGCTGATCGGCTCCAGCTCAGCAGCAGAGTTCAGCTTCATTGTGCAACTGCCCAGCGGGATCATGCCTCGATCGAGCGCGAAATCCCGGTCGGCCAGCGCCCGCAGGTAGCGCATCATGCTGGTCTCGCAGTGATGGCTGGTGAAGACCGGATGAGTCAGGAACTCACTGATGCGGGCATCGGCTCCGAGCGACCCGAGGCGCTGGTCTCCGGGTTCGGCGGCGCTGAAAACCATCGCGGCCATTCGAAGATCCCTGGCCGTGGCGTCCTCCCCCACCGAAATACCGATGTGGGTGTCGTCCACCAGCCGAAGGTGCACACCCACCGCCCGCGCGTGCTCCACAACGCGCCGGGCGGCCGGCGTGCGCACCAGCAAGGTGTCGAAGAAACTGTGATGGACGACCTCGGCGCTGCCGGTGGCATCAATGACTGCCGCGAGTCTCCTGGTGTTGTCATGGATCGTCGCCGCGATCTCCCGCAACCCGTCGGGCCCGTGGTAGATCGCGTAGGCGGCCGCAGTGATGGCGAGCAGCACCTGGGCCGTACAGATATTCGAGGTCGCCTTTTCGCGCCGGATGTGCTGCTCGCGGGTCTGCAAGGCCAGCCGCAACGCGGGCGCCCCGTCCGCATCGGTCGAGACGCCGACCAGTCTGCCGGGGAGGCGTCGCTCGGCGCCCGATCGGACTGCGATATAACCGGCATGCGGGCCGCCATAGAACAGCGGGACGCCGAATCTCTGCGTGCTGCCGACGGCGATATCTGCGCCCCATTCCCCCGGTGGCGTCACCTGAGTCAATGCCAATAGATCGGCGGCAGCGACCACCTGGGCACCGACACCGTGAGCCGCATCGGCCACTGCCCGCAACTCGGCGGTGGACTGCAGCCGTCCGTCCGCGGTGGGTGTCTGCACTACCACGCAGAACGCGCGGGAGAGATTCTCGTCGGTCGCCAGATCGTCCCCGCCCACGATGACATCGATGCCCAGCGAACTCATCCGGGTCCGCAGCACCGCCAGCGAAGCCGGTAACAGCCCAGAATCGACCAGTACCACTTGTCCGGCGCGGACTGCACGGCGGGCCATCGCCACCGCTTCGGCCACCGCGGTTGCTTCATCCAGCAGGCTGGCACCGGCCAGCGGCAACCCGGTCAGGTCGGCGACCATCGTCTGGAAATTCAGCAGCATCTCGAGGCGGCCCTGGCTGATCTCGGGCTGGTACGGCGTGTAGGCGGTGTACCAGGCCGGGTTCTCCAAGATGTTACGGCGAATGACCGCCGGAGTGATCGTCCCGTAGTAGCCGAGGCCGATCATTGCCCGGCCGGGGTTGTTACGGGCCGCCAGCGATCGCAGCCGCTCCAGCGCGGCCGCCTCGTCGAGTCCGGGTGGCAGTTCGAATTCACTGTCTGCTCTGATCGCCGCAGGCATCGCCCGATCGACCAGTTCGTCGAGGCTGGAGATGCCCAGATAGTTCAAGATCTGGTTCTGCTGGGCGGGGCCCGGACCGATATGACGGTGGACGAACGAAGACATGATGGCCTCCTGGCTGACGATGCACCCTCAGAGTATCGATCTGGCGCGCGTCGGTTCTGCCGGGGCCTGAATTCCGAGCAGCTCAGGGCTTGACGACGAGCGTCCTCAGTTCGCCAACCGCTGCTGACGGCGGCGGGAGAGTTCGTCGTCCATCGATGCCGGCTGGTCCACAGCGGTGCGTTCGCCCGGCAGTGCCAGCAGCGTGCCCTCGATATCGCGCCAGACACCGCCCAGCGCGATGGCGAACATGCCCTGACCACCCCGCAGCAGGTCGATCACTTCGCTGTCGGTCGTGCATTCGTACACCGAGATGCCATCGCTCATCAATGTGACCTGGGAGAGGTCCTGGACACCGCGTTCCAGCAGATGACCGATGGCGGTGCGGATCTGTTGAAGCGAGATGCCTGCGTCCAGCAGTCGCTTGACGACCTTGAGCATCAAGATGTCGCGGAAAGAATAGAGCCGTTGGGTGCCCGAGCCGCCCGCGTCGCGGATTTCGGGAGTGACCAGACCGGTGCGGGCCCAGTAATCGAGCTGACGGTAGCTGATGCCCGCAACATTGCAGGCGACCGGTCCGCGAAACGCGAGATCGTCGGGCAGCGGACCGAAATCGCCGTCGAACAACGCCTCCTGCGCCACGGAGACGATCAGGCTGTTCTGGGGACTGCTCACGGTAGTTCTCCTCATGTGCCCTCAAACCTGAACTCTTCGCTACCGACTCGCAGCGCTGGGCTCTGGTCGCTACGTTTCAAACGGTAGGCGTCAGCGATGCCGGGAGCAATCACCTCAGCCTCAACGCGTGTCGGCGTGTCCCGCTGTCGTTGACCACCCGACAGCCTCTCAAACACGCTATGACTTGCTATTTCAGTTCTCGAAATCGTCCGGGGTGATCTGATCGAGAAACTCCCGGAACTTTTCCACCTCGTCCTCGGCGGGCTCGAAAAGCTCAACCCCTACTTGATCGAGCAACTCGGCGGGGCAGCTGATCGTGAACCCCGAGCGCAGCGCCAAAGCGACCACATCGGATGGCCGGGCGCTGATCGCGTGGCCATCGACCCATAGCTCGGCATAGAAGCTGCCGTCGACCACTGTCGTGATGCGCCCCTGAAGATCGACATGCCCCAGCTGTGAGAGCAGATCTGCCATCAGGTCGTGGGTCATCGGGCGAGGGGGCACGATTCCTTCGAGGGCGTTGACGATCGCCGAGGCTTCGGCCGCACCGATCCAGATGGGCAGATACCGCACGCCACCGGACTCTTTGAGCAGCAGCATCGGCGCATTGGAGGGGACTTCAACGCGCACTCCCATGATGTCGAGCTGTATCACGAAGTCGAGTCTATCGGCGTGGGTCAATCAGCCTTCCAACAGGGTGTAGATCATCGCCGCATGCGCGTGCACCACCAGCTGGCTGACATCGTGCAATGTCTTGGCCGGTTTGGGACTGGTCGTCAGATAGGGACGCACCGCCTGCTCGATCAGGCCCGCCTCGCGTTCGGCGGCCTGCTTGATCGCGCGCATGTGTCGGCTGTCCATGCCGAATTCCTGCAACCTGCGGGCGACCACACAAACGGTGAGGGCCTCACGTCCGTAGTAGATCGACCCGCGCCGGGGCACCACCATCTGCTGACGCTCCAACTCGATCAGCGTTGCCTCCGACAGGCCGCTCACCTGCAGCAGTTCGCGACGAGTCAACTTCATCGACCGCTCGGGCTTCGGCCGCGAGGCGGCGATCGGGTCGGGCAGAATCGGGTCGACGGCTGCCGGCGTTGCGGCGGACCCATTGGGAGCATCGGCGCTCGGCGGCTCGATGCCGCGGTCCATCATTTCAAGGTTCTGACGGATGACCTTCAGGGGAAGGTAGAGGTCGCGCTGCATCCTCAGGATGTAGCGCAAACGCTCGATATCGGCATCGGCATAGCGACGGTATCCTGACGGCGCACGCTCCGGAGAGACCAAACCCTCGCTCTCCAGGAATCGGATCTTCGAGATCGAGATATCCGGAAACTCGTTCTTGAGCAGCGGAAGGACCTGGCCGATGCTTCGCTTGGCCGCCGGCGGCATCAGCGCAGTCCGTGCTCGCTAACGAAGAACAGCATCCGGAACTTGCCGATCTGCACCTCGTCTCCCGGACGCAGCACGGCCTCTTGGTCGACCAGCGTCCGATTGACGTAGGTGCCGTTGAGACTGCCCTTATCCACCAGACTGACCTGCTCGTCGCGCATGACGAATTCGGCGTGATCGCGTGAGACTGTGATGTCGTCGAGGAAGATATCGGAATTCGGACTGCGCCCGGCGGTCACGACATCCTTGTCGAGCAGGTATCGTGCTCCGACATCCGGGCCGCGGGTGACGATCAGCAACGCGTTGCCGGCGGGCAGGGTGCTGAGTGCATCGGCGTCCTCGGCACTGATCTCAAGAGTGCGGGGGTCCTCTTCGGGCACCGCGATCACGCGCGTCGTCTCGGACAATGAAGCAGCCGGCGTCAAAGCGTTGCCGCACTTGGAGCAGAAATTGCTCCCGGCCGGATTCGAGTGACCGCACTTACTGCAATCGATCATTATCGGAGGCTTTCTTGTCTACGTGCCATCGGAGCCGATGGATGGTTGGTGACAGTTTAGACGAGCAAACTGAGACTGCGGGGGCAAACTTCTACTCGCCGATCTGTTCAGCGTATGCGTCTGCATCGAGCAGGTCACCCAACTCGTCCTGGTTGGCCAGTTCGATGTCGAAAAGCCAGCCCTCGCCGTAGGGGTCCTGACCGACCAGTTCCGGTTCCTCGGCGACTGCCTCATTGATGCTGACCACCACGCCGGAGACCGGAGCGAAGATATCGGAGACAGACTTCGTCGATTCCAGCTCCCCACAGCTGTCCCCCGCCACCACCGACGTACCGACGGTCGGCAGCGACGCGTAAACGATATCGCCCAGCTCGCCCGCCGCGTAGGCGGTAATGCCGATGCGCGCGGACGTCGAATCGTCGACACGCACCCACTCGTGCTCCGTGCTGAACAGCAGGTCCTCGGGCAACTCGGTCATGGGTTCCTCCTCAAGGTCATTGTCTTGCCGAGGCTCACGCTATCGTCCCCGTCGAAAGACACACTATGCGGGCTCAGCGAATTCGGGCGCCGGCGGATCGACCAGGCTGGTCACTTCCACGTCATCGAGCTCTTCGATCGCCACCGAACCGCCGATTCGGCTGCTCTCAACCTGACTGACCAAGCCACCGCGGAATCGGGCACCCTCCGCCAATGCATGCGGGTCACCGATCGCATCGATCACGATCGGAAGGCTGATCTGGCGACCATCGCTCACCAGCCCCTGTCCGGTCTCCCCCACCCAACTCTGAGCCACCAACCGGATACTGTCGTTGATTTCCATCGCCTCGGCACCGGCATCCCGCAGCTCCTGGATGGCCTCCAGCATGACATCTGTGGTGAGGGCACCGGGCGGCGCCGAAATGGTGATTCGTACCCCGGGCCCGGTCGCGGCCACGGTGCCGGCAAGGATGCCTAGGGTGTCGGCGCGCCGCTGAGCCTCGGCAGCGGCCACCTCCTGGGCATCGGCGCCAGACCGCAGGGCATCGCGGGTGCGTTCGAGTTCGGCGACCTCGGCCGTCAGCTGGTCGGTCTCGGTCGTCAACCCGTCGAGCAACTGGACCAGATCGTCGCGCCGCAGCCCGGCATAGCGATCACCCTCGTTGGACGAACGCACCTGGACGACAATGGCTGCCGCGACCACGCACAACGCCATGGCCCAGACCAGCTGCTTGCGGCTCGGCCGCAACCAGGTGAGCACGGCGCCGCGCACCCCATCACCCTGCGCCTGCGGGGCGGCAACACCGGCATCGGACGACCGTTGGGACGACGCGTCAGGCATGCAGCACCCGCCTGCGGATCACGGCCGAGTTCGTGAAGATGCGGATCCCCAAGACCACCAAGACGGCGGTCGACAGCTGCGAGCCGACTCCGATCAGATCACCGATCCACACGATCAACGCTGCGATCGCCACGTTCGAGATGAATGAGACGGCGAAGACCTTGTCCGAGAAGGTGTGCTCGAGCCCGGCGCGAGCGGCACCCACCAGCGCGTCCAAGGCCGCGACGATCATGATGGGCAGATAGGGCTGCAACCAGGTCGGCATGTCCGGGCGCCACACGATTGCCAGCACCACTCCGGCGATCAATCCGATGATGGCAAGCATCATTGCCTCCTTCTCTTCGCTGTCTTGCCCTGAGCGGGGCTGTGGCCGATCCCGAATCCGTCACCCGCGAGTGTTTTGCCGGTCACCGTACACCAGCCTTGTCGACGTCAAGCCCGGCGTCGGCGGCCAGGGTGAGCTCGCGGCGTGATTCCGTCGTCCAGTCCACGCCATGGTTGCGCTTGAGGAAGTTCAGCCAGACGGCTCCGGGACCGGAGCCAAACCTGCTGGTCAGTGCGTCCGGATCACCGACGGCTTCGATGCGGTAGGGCGCAGTCAACGAGCGGTAGTCGACGGTGATGGCGCTGCCTGCCTGTCGGATCGCCGTGCGTGCACTGAGCCGGTATCCGTTGACCGAGATTGCCTCGGCTCCTGCGAGCCACAGCCCGTTCACCACCTGACGGATGTCCTGGTCGACCACGATGCCGCTTTCGTCGCGCGGGTTGTCGGTGATCGTCAGCACTATTCCCGGACCTTTCACCGCCTTGATACCCGACCAGATCACAGCGGATTGGTCGAGTGGAACCTGGCGTCCGAGTTGCGCGGTCTCCAGTTGTTGCACCTCGGCGGCGAGGTCGTCGGCCTGAGCGCGCAACTCCGCATTGTGTTGTTCGGCCTGCTTGGCCTGAGCGATCAGATCAGCGCGTTCGCTGGCGATGTCGTCATTGCCGTGCCCACCGCCCATGGACGAAACCGCGAACATCAGACCGGCCAGGAAACCGATCGCCAGCACCAGCCATCCCGAACGCGAACGGCTGGGCTTGCGTTCGGCGTAGTGCGCGCCGTACTCGGGTTCGATGGTGTCGCGTTGAATGGCGGTGAGCAGCTCCATCGAGGCGTCCGGAGGCCGCCGCTTGGGTGGGGGCTGCTTGCTGCTCATGACTCAGCCGGCCCGCTTGCTCACCGGCGGCAGGGTCTTGACGACCTGACGAGTCTGTCCGACATACATCAGGCCGGCCCACCAATACAGGAAAGCTCCCCAGATCGCGAATGCCCAACCGACGATCTGGGCGGCGGGCGAGATAATCCAGGGTCCGGCTCCCAGCAGGATCAGCGGCAGCGCATAGAGCAGGCAGAAGGTTGCAGCCTTGCCGATGAAGTTGACCGGCAGGCTGGTGAATCCGCGGGCCCGCAGGGCAGGCAGCAGCGCCGCCATCATCAGATCGCGGCAGACCAGCACCGCCAGCAGCCACCACGGGATGATGCCCCGCACGGTCAGACCGAGCACGGTCGCGAAGATGTAGAGCCGGTCAGCGGCCGGGTCGAGCATCTCCCCGAGTTTGGACATCTGGTTGAAGCGCCGGGCGATCCGCCCGTCCAGCAGGTCGGTGAGGCTGGCCACCGCCAGCAGTACGACCGCGGCGACATCGTGACGCAGCAGGATCAGCGCGAGGAAGAACGGCACGCCGATCAGGCGAGCGAAGCTGAGCACATTCGGGATCGTCCAGATGCGGTCGCTCGGCACCGGCCTGGCAGCCGTAACCGAAACCTCATCCGAGTTCGAGCCGTTCAATGGCACAACTCCAATCTATGCGATGCGGCGGCGCGCGCGTCCCTTGCCCTCGTCGACGGCCAAGTATCGGTTCTCGATGGCAACCTCGTACATTGCTACCACCTGGGGTCCGATCACCGACCAGTCAAAACTAGCGGCTTGCTCGCGCCCGCGCTGTAACCGCAAGTCGCGTGGCTCGGTCAAGCTGACGATGATGGCCTCGGCCAGGGCGTGCGAATTGCCCACCTTGAAGGTGTGACCGATCACGCCATCGCGATCGGAGAGCACCTCGACGAATGCCCCGAGGTTTGATGCGACGACCGGCGCTCCGCAGGCCATCGCCTCGATCAACACGATGCCGAAGCTCTCGCGTCCGGTCTGAGGCGCCACATAGACGTCACTGGCTCCCAGCCAGCGGTTACGCTCAGCGTCGCAGACACCGCCGACGAACGTCACACCTTCGATCGACATCTCGGGACCGTGCCCGATGACGATCACCTCGAGATCGGGAAAATGCTCGCGGACCAGCGGAAGACAAGCCGTGAGCACATTGAATCCCTTGCGCGGCTCGCTGTAGCGACCCAGGAAGGTGATCCGGGGATGGTCGCCACCACGCCAGCGCCCACCGACCGGTTCGATCTCGTAATCGTCAATCGCCAACCCGTTGCCGATCACCACCGGCACCACCCCGGTGTGTCCTTTCGCCACCCTTGCGGCCACCGATGAGACCGCGATGGTGGCGTCCAGCCGCCGCACCGCGCCCGGCAGCATCTCATTGATACGCTTCCAGCTCTTGAAGATCGGCGAGTTGCTGTGAAAAGTCGCCGTCACCGCACGGTCGGTCAGCCACAGCGTGAGCAGACAGAGATTCGGTGCGATCGGCTCATGCAGATGGACGACATCGAAATCTCCGGCGTCCAGCCAGGCTTTCGCCTTGCGGGCCGGCCCGAAGCCGAAGTTGATGCGCGCCACCGATTCGTTGACCTTCAGCGGCAGCGCCTTGCCTCCGGTGGTGAATTCCGCCCCGGCCAGGCCGTAATCGGCCAGCATGCCGTGCGGCGGATAGCCCGGCGCCAGCACCGAAACCTGGTGCCCCTTGGATTTCAGCCACCCGGCCAAACCCAGTACATGGTTTTGCACACCACCGGGTCGATTGAACGAATACGGGCAAACCAGTCCGACCTTCATGCCATCTCTCCTGGGAAGAACCGCTGCATCATGTGCCAGTCGGTCACATGATCGGCGATCTGGGTTGCGAAGAAGTCAACCATCTGCTGAGCCATTTCGCCAGCACCTTGGACGCCGCGCCGTGCCGGGATCGGTTCCCCGAAGGTGATGCGCAGGAGTCCGGCGTCGGACCAGACCCCTGCCGGTATCAGATCGGCTCCGGTCTGTTGAGCAATCAGTGCCGGCCCCGGCGGGACGCTGAGTTCGCGTCCGCCGTCGGGAGTGGGCCAGATCACCGTCAGCCCGTGGCGGCTGAAGTCGCGATCGGCGACCAGGCAGACCGCGCGCCCACGACGTACGTCATCGGCCAGGAGTGTGACCAGACCGAGCTGATCATAGGGATAGATCTCAAAGCCGAGCTTCGCCCGCAAGGCGCTGAAGTACTCGTACTGGCCTGCCGGCAGCCGCTCCGCGACCGAGGTGACCGGCAGCCCCGCCAGGCAACCGAATGCTCCCGCCTGATCCCAGCTGCCCATGTGCGGGAGCGCGATGACCACACCGCGTTCGGCGTGTGAGGCCAGCACCGCGTCGAGTTCGCCCTGGTCGACCACTACGGTGCGACGGATCCGTTCGGGGCTGAAGCGTCCGAGCTGCAGCGAGCCGACGGTGTTGCGGAACCACGACAGCTGGGCGCGGTAGCGGTCGCCGAAGCCGGGTTCGCCGCCGGTGACCACGCGGGCGTTGATCGCCCATTGCCGTAGCGGCTTGGGCGGACGAGCCGCCAACAGCAGACTCGCCAGTCCTGCTGCGGGCAACCAGATCGCCTTCGGTATGTGCGCTGCGGCCCGCAAGGCCACCAGTTGGGCTCGTCCGCCCGACTGATCGCTCATGCGTGTTCTTCCGCAGCCCGCTGCTCGGCGACAATCGCCTTGCGTACGATCCACATCCGCTGGCCGACGGTGAACGCCCCGGCCAGGCACAGGTAGCTCAGCGCGACCGGGAGCGCCCAGACGACCCCCAGGCCGGTCAGCAGCGTGCCCAACAGGCCGAGCAGCAGCCGGTCGGCGCGTCCAGCGAGCCCGGCATGCACTTCGATACCCACCGATTCGCCGCGAGCCTTGCTGTACGAGGTGACCTCGGCGAAAACCAAGGCCCCGATCGCTATGGCGCACCACAGCAACGAATCGGGCTGGGCGGCATAGTAGAGCGCCAGCCCACCGAAGATCGCACCATCGGCCAGCCGGTCGAGGGTGGAGTCCAGGAAGGCCCCCCACTTGGAGCTACGACCCGATTCTCGGGCCATGGTGCCGTCCAGCGAATCGGAAAATATGAACAACACCATCACGAGCGTGCCCTGCCACAGCCAACCCTGCGGGAAGCAGACCAGCGCGATGACGATCGTCGCGATGGTGCCGGCCCAGGTGACCATGTCGGGAGTGATGCCCAGCTTCAGCAGGCCCAGTGCCAGTGGACGAATGATCTTCGTCCACTGGGCTCGGATCTTCTCAAGCATGGTTTCCTTCCGGAGTGGGTTGAGCACCGAAGAGGTCGGTCCAGCCGTCCGCGAAGAGCTGACGGGTGTCGGCGAGGAACTGCGGCAGCGCCTTGGTACGTCCGATCACCGGCAGGAAGTTCGCATCGCCCTGCCAGCGCGGCACGATGTGCTGGTGCAGATGAGCGGCGATCCCTGCCCCGGCGATCTCCCCCTGATTCATGCCAATGTTGAAACCGGCCGGTGCCGAGACGTGCTGAATCACCCGGATGGCCTGCTGAGTCAGCTCGGCCACCTCCTGGGTCTCCTGCCGGTCGAGGTCGACATACGAGGAAACATGCCGATAGGTGCAGACCAGCACGTGACCGGGGTTGTACGGATAGAGGTTGCAGATCACGAAGGCACTGCGCCCACGATGCACGATCAGCGATTCGGAATCCGAACGCTGCGGCGCCCGGCAGAAAGGACACTGGCCCGCACCGTCGTCGGCCGGCTTGGACTCCCCTTGGATGTAGACCATCCGGTAGGGAGTCCAGAGCCGCTGCAGTGCATCCGGTTCGCCGGGCAGCTCGCCCGGTTCGATGACCTCGCAGGGCTGCTCGCTATTCACCGTCCGCCTCGGACTTCGGATCGTCATTGCGACGCGATTCGGCCCAATTCCGAATGAAGGCCACAGCCTCGGCGATCGGCACGCCGTTACGCTGCGAACCATTGCGGAAGCGGAAGGAAACCGAACCTGCCTCAGCGTCGGTCTCGCCGGCGATCAGCATGAACGGGATCTTCTGCTTCTGCGCGTTGCGAATCTTCTTCTGCATCCGATCATCGGAGGCATCCAGTTCGGTGCGGATACCGACCGCCGCCAGCGTGTCCAGCACCTCGGCGAGATAGTCGTTGAAGCTGGACGCGACCGGGATACCGACGACCTGGACCGGCGCCAGCCAGACCGGGAAGGCACCCGCGTAGTGCTCGATCAGTACGCCCATGAACCGCTCGATCGAGCCGAACTTGGCGGAGTGGATCATCACGGGCTGCTGGTGGCTGCCGTCGGGGGCGACAAATTCCAGGCCGAAGCGCTCCGGCTGGTTGAAGTCGTATTGAATGGTAGACATCTGCCAGATGCGTCCGATGGCGTCCTTCGCCTGGATCGAAATCTTCGGCCCGTAGTATGCGGCGCCGCCCGGATCGTCCACCACGTTGAGCCCGGATTCGTAGGCGATCTCGGCCAGGATCTTGGTCGCCTTCTCCCACTGCTCGTCCGAGCCGATGAACTTGTCCTTCTTCTTGCCGACCTCGTCGCGGGTCGACAATTCGAGCGCAAGATCGGTCATCCCGAAATCGGAGAGAAGGCTGAGGATGAACCTCAGCAGATGACGCACCTCGTCGGGTGCCTGCTCGGGCATGCAGTAGGAGTGCGAGTCGTCCTGAGTGATGGAGCGGACGCGGGTGAGGCCCTGCACCACGCCGGACTTCTCGTTGCGGTAGACGGTGCCGAACTCGAAGAAGCGCAGCGGCAGCTCACGGTAGGAACGGCCGCGCGAGGCAAAGATGAGGTTGTGCATCGGGCAGTTCATCGCCTTGAGGCGGTAGGCCTGGCCATCGTCGTCCAACGGCGGGAACATGCCTTCGGCGTAGTACGGCAGATGCCCAGAGGTGTAGAAGAGGTCTTCCTTCGCGATATGCGGGGTTCCGACGTACTGGAAGCCTTCGTCGATGTGGCGAGTGCGGACGTAGTCCTCCATCACGCGCTTGATCACGCCGCCCTTGGGGTGGAAAAGCGGCAGCCCGGAGCCGACCTGCTCGTGGAAGCTGAAGAGATCGAGTTCGGCGCCCAGTTTGCGGTGGTCGCGCTTGGCGGCCTCCTCCATGCGGTGCTGGTAGGCCTTCAGATCGTCGCGGGTTGCCCATGCGGTGCCGTAGACCCGCTGCAGCTGCTGATTGCGCTGGTCACCGCGCCAATAGGCCGACGAGGTCTTGGTCAGCGCGACCGCGTTGATGTAGCCGGTGTGCGGCACATGCGGGCCGCGGCACAGGTCCTTCCAGGCCACCTCGCCGCCTCGGCGCACGTTGTCGTAGATCGTCAGCTCACCGCCACCGACCTCGACCGAACTCCCATCATCGGACGAAGCGCTGCCCTTGTCGTGAATCAGTTCAAGCTTGAACGGCTCGTTGGCCTCCTCGTCCAAGGCCTCTTGGTCGCTGACCACCCGGCGGACGAAACGCTGGCGCTCCTTGATGATCGCCTGCATCTTCTTCTCAATGATCTTCAGGTCATCTGGGCTGAGGGGTTCGGTCTGGAAGTCGTAGTAGAACCCGTCGATGATTGGCGGACCGATACCGAGCTTGGCCTCCGGGAAGATCTCCTGCAGGGCCTGCGCGGTGACGTGCGCGGCCGAGTGCCGGACGATGGCCAGACCTTCGTCCGAGGTCATCAGGATCGGCGTGATCTCGTCGCCGTCGTGAAGCGGAGTTGCCAGATCGACCGTGATTGCGTTGACTGCCATCGCAACGATGCTGCGATCGTTGCCGAACAGGTCGAGACCGGTAGTGCCTTGCTCCACCACCTGCGCTTCGGGGTCCTGGTCACGGGTGATGCTGATATTGACCGACACTGCAGTTTCCTTTCGGCGGCATACCTGGCCGCCCGATTTTCGTGTGGCGCGCACGATGCGTACCGGTTCTATTCTGCCCGAACCGTCGGCGGCGAGGAATCGCAGGTCATCTGGGATAGCCCACGGCTCGGCGCCCCGGAGCCACAGCGGCTCCCCAAATGACCGGCCCGATCACAGCAGATCCCGAAAACACACCGGCCGATCTGGCCTGGTCACAACCAGTGTCGCCGCTTGAAGGCGACGAAGAGCACGATCGTGATCGTCACGATCGAGCCCACCGATAGATACAGGCCGAAGGGCTGGTCATAGCCGAGATACGGAAGGTTCTGTCCGAACCAGCCGGTGATGGCAGTCGGCACCGCAATGATCGCTGCCCATGCTGCGAGCCTGCGCATCACGACGTTCAGTTGAGTGTCCTGCAGTGACATATTCGTCTCGAAGATCGTGGTTACCAGATCCCGTAGCGAATCGACCCAATCCGCCGCGCGCAGCGCATGATCGTAGAGATCGTCGAACCATGGGTCGAGCGCCGTATCCGCGGAGAGCTCCCGGCGATGCCGCATGACCGAGGCCACGACTTCTCGCATCGGTACCACGGCCCGCCGTAGGCGCACCAGCGATCGCCGCAGCTGGTAGATCCTGCGCTGCAGAGCTCGATTGCCGGTTGCCTGCGCGAGAACTTCGTCTTCAAGATCCTCGACGACATCGTCGAGAGCCTGGATCGCGTGAAAGTAGCCGTCGATGACATAGTCGAGCAGACCGTGCAGCAGCATCGACGAACCGTGCGTCGACACGTAGCCCTCCTCGTTCCAGCGAGCCATGATCTCGTCGAAGGTGAACTCGGGGTCGTACCAGATGGTCACCAGTCCGCGCGGGAAGACGAAGGCCGACAGTTTCGTCAGCGCAAGTTCCCCCAGCGTCCCGCCCGGATCGCCCTCGCCGGATCGCCCCGCCGCGTAGACGGTCACGAATGAGTAGCTCGGATACCGGACCGCCTTGGGACGCTCGACATGGTTGAGGGCATCCTCGATGGATTTCGCGTCGATGCCCAACTCATCGCCGAGCCGGATCAGGTCGTCCTCGCTCGGATTCTGCAACCCCACCCAGAAGACCCCGTCGGGATCCTTCAGTCTGTCCGAGATAGACGCGAAGTCGATGTCCGTCTCGGCGAGTTCGTCATCACGCCAGACGGTCGAATAGATCGCGCTCTGGTTGCTCACCGCACCCATTCTCCCCCTCGCGATCGGGCGCGTCACATTTCTGGTCACAGTTCTGCGCGAAGACTTCCCGGACGACCCGTTAATGTGATATCACTTTGATATCCAAATGTTGAGGAGAAGATCATGGTCGATGAGTCACCAGAAGTGATCGAGGAAGCCTCGGTGGGCGGCGAGGCCGCCGGCAAGCCGGTGGGCCACGAGGGCACCCGGGTGATGGTGGATGAGCGTGCGGCATGGACGATGTCCGGGGCGCTCGCGCTGTTGCTCGCTCTGGCACTGATCGCGGTCGCGACGTGGGGAATCATCCTGACCGCGATCAGCGACGATGCCGGGTCGGGTGTCAATGGTCTGCTGGTCCTCGGATGCATCGTCGGCTATCTGTTGGCGTTGTTGGTGTTCACCTCGCTGACCATTGTCGCCCCCGGTGACACCAAGGTTGTTCAGTTCTTTGGACGCTACGTCGGCTCGATTCGCAAGCAGGGGCTGCTGTTGACCATCCCGCTCTCGAGCAAGAAGCGGGTCTCGGTGAAGGTCCGCAACTTCGAGACCAATGAACTGAAGGTCAACGACGCCGACGGCAACCCCATCAACATCGCAGCCATCGTTGTCTGGCAGGTCGCCGATACCGCGAAGTCGGTCTTCGCCGTCGAGGCGTACGAGGATTTCGTCAAGGTACAGGCCGAGTCCGCGCTGCGTCACATCGCGACCTCGCATCCCTACGACTTCGGCGAACCGGGCGAGGAGAGCCTGCGCGGCTCGACAGATCTGGTCTCCGGCGAACTCGCCGAGGAAGTCGCCGCCCGTATCGCGATCGCCGGTCTGGAGGTAGTCGAGACCCGCATTTCGTCCCTGGCTTACGCCGCCGAGATCGCGCAGGCCATGCTGCAACGCCAGCAGGCATCTGCGGTATTGGCTGCCCGGAGCAAGATCGTCGAAGGCGCGGTGGGGATGGTCGAGCAGGCGCTCGACCGGCTGGAGACCGACGAGATCGTCACCCTCGACGACGAGCGCAAGGCGGCCATGGTGTCGAACCTGCTCGTCGTCCTCTGCTCGGACTCGCGTTCGACGCCGGTCATCAACACCGGGACCCTCTACGGATGACCGGCGGCAAGGATGAGGTGATGCGCGACGACGGGTCGCGCATCACCCAACCTGCGCCCGCGCCAGCCAAGTCCGCCCGCAAGTCGATCCTGCTGCGGCTGGATCCGGCCGTTCACGACGCGCTCGCCAAGTGGGCGGCCGACGACTTGCGTAGCGTCAACAGCCTGATCGAGATGCTGCTGCGCGACGATCTGAAACGGGCTGGACGTGCGGTCACGGCCAAGCCCATGCGCGGGCCCGGACGTCCGCGCAATGAGTCGGCGGACGCCTGATCAGATCTGGTCAGGCACGGTGAAAGCGCGGGAGTCGTGGCCGAGATCCTATTCGGCCTCGGCCAGCGCCTTCTTACCGGCCTCCAGCACCTTGAGAATGGCGTCCACATCGTAGACGCAGCCGCCCCAGGTGCCGCCGGAGACGTCTTGCAGTGCGGCCCACAGCCGCGTGTCGTCGGGCAGGTCGCGATCGGGTGCCAGGCCCGGGTAGAGCTCCCGGGACGCCAGCACCGCTGCCCCGGCCTCCGGCGTCAACGGTTGATCGGCGGTGCCGATGAAGTCCAGCGAGCCGGTCAGACCGACTGTGTCGACGATGATCTCAATGGTGTCGCCATCGCGCAGCTTGCCGATTGGACCGCCGGCAAGTGCCTCCGGACCGACATGACCGAAGCAGGCACCGGTGGAGACCCCGGAGAACCGGGCATCGGTGATCAACGAGACATGCTTGCCGTATGGCACCTTCTTGAGCGCGGAGGTCAGCTGGTAGGTCTCCTCCATCCCGGTGCCGAGCGGGCCGGCGCCAAGCACGACCATGATGTCACCCGCGGCGATCTTCGATTGCTTGATGGCCTTGATCGCGGCCTTCTCGCTCGTAAAGACCTTCGCCGGACCGGTGTGCCGGAAGACCCCGTCATCGTCGATCACGCTTGGATCGATCGCAGCCGACTTCACCACCGAGCCTTCGGGAGCGATACTACCCAGCGGGAAGGTGACGGTAGAGGCCATTCCCTTGGCTTTCGCTGCCTGCGGCGACAAGATGACATCGTCGGGATCGACACGGTCGACATCGCGCAACCGCTGCCGCAGCGCGCGGCGGCGCTCAGAGTTCTCCCACCAGTCGAGGTTGGCGTCCAACGTCTCGCCGGTGACGGTCAGCACATCGGTGTGCAGCAGCCCCAGCCTGCGCAGGTGCAGCATCGCCTCGGGTACACCACCAGCGAGATAGACCATCGGCGTCGGGTAGTCAACCGGGCCGACGGGCAGCACACTCACCAGCCTGGGCACCGACGAGTTGATGCGCGCCCAATCGTCCACGCTCGGCACGTGCAGCCCTGCCGCGAACGCGATCGCCGGCAGGTGCAGCAACAAATTGGTGGATCCACCGAAGGCGGCATGCAGGATCATCGCGTTCTCGACGGCGTGATCGGTGACGATGTCGCGCGTGAAGATCTTGCGGTGCTTCAGATCGAGTAGCGCATCTGCAGACGCCCGAGCCAGATCAAGCCAGATCGGCTCGCCGGAGGGGGCGAGCGCCGAATGAGTGAGCGCGAGTCCAAGCGCTTCCCCGATCACCTGGCTGGTGCCTGCGGTGCCGAGGAACTGGCAACCACCACCTGGGGATGCACAGGCCCGGCAGCCCGCATCGGCCGCGTCCTCGAAACTCATCTCACCAGCCGCATAGCGCACGCCGATGGTCTGAACTGCGCCGTTGTCCTCGCCATCGCTGGCGCGCAGTGTGGTGCCGCCCGGCACCAGGATGGTCGGGTCGTTGTGCATGGACGCCAGCGCGATCATCATCGCGGGCAGCCCCTTATCGCAGGATGCGATGCCCATCACCGCACGGCGGGTGGGCAACGAGCGGATCAGCCGGCGCATGACGATCGCCGCGTCGTTGCGATAGGGCAATGAGTCGAACATGCCGACGGTGCCCTGGGAGCGTCCGTCGCAGGGATCGGAGACATAGGTGGCGTATGGCAGTGCCCCTTGGGCGGCCACCTCGCGCGCGGCTTCGTTGACCAGCCCGGCCAACTGAAAGTGGCCGGTGTGCAGGCCGAGCGCGATCGGGTTGCCATCGGCATCTGTGGCACCACCGGCGGTGCTGACGATCATGACGGCGTCACGGTTGACATCGTTCGGATTCCAGCCCATGCCGACATTCATGGTCATGCCGAACAGATCGCCGCTGGGTGCCTCGCGCAGCAGTTCGGGCGTCAGCGGAAGGTTGCCCTTGGGGCCCGGTGCTTGCGTCCGTACCTCGTAGAGGCTCGGGTCGGCGGCGTTGAACAGGTCGCGCAGTGCCATGAAGACTCCCTCGGCGGCGAAGGCTTGCTGGTGGACGACCACCAACCTTACCCATATCCTGCACGATCCCCCAGCTCTGTTGCCCGAGAGCCCCGGCTGTGATTATCGAGTTCAGTTGTGTCGCTATACCCGACCAAAGTGAACTCGATAATCGGGTCACGCAGATTCGACGACCTGTAGCCAGGCCGAAACGACCCCGGGAGCCAGGCGCGCCAGCTGCGGACCTACGATCCCGGCGTCAGAACGGAGCCGCCGCGGATCGACGTCGGCCGCTGCGAGTTCGTTCGCGTGCCCGATCAGCCAGCGCTCGATGCGGGTGTGATCGGCTTCGAGGTGGAATTGCAGCCCCAGCGCATGGGTGCCGAGCGCGAAGGCCTGATGGGGAAAGCCCGGGGTCTCGGCCAATCGGTCGGCACCGGTAGGGATGGCGAACTCATCGCCATGCCAGTGCAGAACTGGGACACCGTCCAGCGCCGCGAGCACCGAGCTTCGTCCCGTATCGGTCAACTGCAGGGGTGCATAGCCGATCTCCTTGCGACCGGTTGGGGTGACCGCTGCGCCCAGCGCGGCGGCCATCAACTGTGCGCCGAGGCAGATCCCCAAGGTCGCGCGCTCCGCCTGCAACCTGGCCGCGATTCCCTCGCGCTCGGCAACCAGGAACGGATATGCCTCAGTCTCGTATACCCCTATCGGGCCGCCAAGCACCACCAGCAGATCGGGCTCGAGCAGCGCATCGGTCGTGATCGGATCGATGCCGACATCGAGATAGCTCAGCTGGTAGCCACGCCCGATGAGCAACGGTGCCAGCAGCCCCAGGTCTTCGAAGGCCAGATGCCTGACCGCCAGCGCTGTGTGCGTCTGATTCATGGACGAACCTCTCTCCTGCGCGGGCGCATCGGCTGCGGCTATTGAGCGGACTCCTCCACGCCCCGCTGAGTACCCATTGTCTTCCCCTCCACCCAGTAGGCCTGCATATACAGATCGGTCTTGCCGAAACCGAACTCGTTGCGCAGCCGCGGACGCAGTGCCTTGAGGGAACCGGCCTCCGGCGCGACCCAGGCGTACCAGCCGGTGAAGTCGCGGGCTTCGATAGCGGCGGCCAGCGAGCCCGGGCCGCGCCGCGGCACCCAGTGGATGGTGGTGCCGGGGTGGTCCGGCATCGGAATCTCGTGATCGGCGGCGTCGTGTTCCTCAAGGTAACACTCGACGCTGGCCTCGGCAGGCAGGGCCTCCAGGATGCTCGCGATCGCGGGCATCGACGCGGAATCGCCGATCAGCAAATATCCGGCGGCCAACTCGTCCGGCACCTCGAACTTGGTCGAGCCGTAGATCATCGCCTGCACGGTGTCGCCGGGCTGAACGGTTGCCGCCCAGGCAGAAGCGGGACCAGCAGGGGTATGCAGCACGAAGTTCACACTGAACTCGCCGGTGGCGGAGTCGGCATCGGTGACGGTATAGCCGCGTTGATACTCCCGAGCGCCGTCTGCGGTATCGGGGAACCAGAACCGCAGCCACGCGGTCGGAGCCAAATCGAGGTTGCCGAACAGGGTCGGCGAACTCATCCGGATCCGGACGAAGTGCGGCGCCAACGTCTGCCTGTCGAGCACGGTCAGGTTGTGATCCTTCGCACGCAGCCCGCGCATGATGACGCCTGAAACTCCGCGTTTGGCCATTCCGCTCCCCTTCGTGCAGCACTCACTCGAAAACTATGGTTAGGCTACACTAACCCAGATTGGCGAGGCGGGGTGTTCGCGCCGGCGAGCAGCGAGACAGCTGCAGCCTGTAGGTTCAGCCTTCGAGGCTGACTCCGCGGCGCTTGGCCAGCCGGGCCAGTTTCTCGTCCTCTTCGATCGGCACCGCGACATAGGCGCGCAGTGCACCGTCGTCGTCGCGACGCAGCAGGTAGATATAGGAGATCGCGGTGAGAATCGCGCCGCTTTGGTCGTGAAAGACCCAACGCACCCGGACGCGGGCCAAGCGCTCGGTCAGCGGGTTCAATTCAACGAGCTCGTTGCCGACCGAGGCGAGCCCGAGTTTCTGGTATCGCGGATAGGACTGTCCGAGCCTGTTCACCAGCTCGTCCTGAGTCGCCATGATGCTGGTGGATTCATCGGTCAGGATCGTCGCTGGGGTTCCCCACAGCGCGGCAGCCCGCTCCGCGTCGGATGATTCCAGCGCAGCAGCGTATTCACTCAGGAAGCCATAGATTTCCGCGTTTTCGAAGGCCATGCCCTAACGCTAGTCGTCACCGCGCTAGTCGGCACCTAAAGCGGGATGACATGTGGCCGGCGATGGCTCGGGTCCACGTCACGGCGCAGCAGCGGACCTGCTTCTGCCCAGGCCTGCTAGATACTCCGCCACGCGCCGGTTCCGTTGCTTTGTCGTCCTTGCTAAGGTGACGGCATGTTCTTGTGAGTTCGTGTCTCCTGCGTCTGCGGTGTCAGCATCCGGCAGGCCCGAAACTCATCTTCCAAGGACCTCCCATGAATTTGTTCTCCCTTCCTGCGGTACCCTCCGGCACTCACGTGCGCGTCGACGGTATCGGGCTCTCGTTCATCGATCGTCGTGTGCTCAGCGACATCTCGTTCGTCGTTTCGGCCGGCGAGCGTGTCGGCATCATCGGTGAGAACGGCTCTGGAAAGTCGACACTGTTGCGGATCATCGCCGGACTGCTTCGTCCGGATTCGGGTTCGGTGACCATCAACGCCATTGGCGGGTTGCCCCCGAGAGTTGGTTTGCTTCACCAGGTGGCTCCTTTCGCGCCAGGCGACACGATTGCGCAAGCACTGGAGTCTGCGGTTGCGCCGGCCCGCGACGTTTTGTCAGCGATCGACAGTTCCGCCGCACAGCTGGGCGAATCTCCTGGCGACGCGGACGCGGCCGACCGCTATACGCAAGCCTTGGACGATGCCGAACGCCTGGATGCGTGGAATACCGACGCCCGGATCGCAGCCATGCTCGCCGGCCTGGGATTGGACCATCTGCCCGGCGACAGTCCGACGGCCCAGATCTCCGGTGGCCAGCGAGCCCGGTTGTCGCTGGCGTGGCTCTTGTTGAGCGCTCCCGATCTGCTGCTGCTCGACGAGCCGACGAATCACCTGGACGATCACGCCACCGCCTATCTGCGCAACGTCTTGTTGGCGTGGCGTGGACCGGTGCTGATCGCCAGCCACGATCGTGCCTTCTTGGACGAGACCGTCACCTCGCTGCTCGACCTCGACCCGGCGCCGGTTCCGCATGCGGTCGCAGGGCCGCTCTCCGCCGATGGACCTGGGTCGGGCATCGGAGTGACCAGATTCACCGGAACCTACAGCGACTATTTGGAGGCCCGCAGGCTGGCGAGGCAGCGTTGGGAGTCCCAATATCGCGACGAGCAGGCCGAGCTCAAGCGGCTGCGATCGGCGGCGCGCGATAGTCACACAGTGGGTCACGAGAACTGGAAGCCGCGCACCGAGGTACGCGGCGCGGCGAAATTCTATTCGGATCGCAATGCCACCGTGGTTTCGCGGCGTGTGAACGACATCCGATCCCGGCTCGACGGACTGGAAGAACGTCAGATTCGCCGGCCGCCTGCCGAGCTGCAATTCGGTGGCCTGACCGCGAGCTCGGCGCCGGCCGAGCAACGAGCGCTCAGCGGACCGGTGCTCGTTGCTTCGAATGTTGCGGTACCCGGACGCCTGGAATCGGTCTCGTTGGCTATCAGCGCCGCCGACAAGTGGCTGGTGACCGGGCCGAACGGATCGGGAAAGTCCACGCTACTGAAGGTGCTCGCCGGCCGACTGGCACCGAGCGTGGGCAGCGTGAATGCTCCGGCAGGGCTACGGATCGGCATGCTCAGCCAAGATGTCGATCTTCCCGATCGGTTCAACCGCGGCGAGCGGCGCACCGTGCGCCAGGCCTACCAGGACCTGCTAGGTCCAGAACTGGCCGAGCGGATACCTCTGTCGAAACTCGGGTTGATCGCCGGACGCGACGAGAACCGTCCGCTCGCGGCATTGAGCCTGGGTCAACAGCGACGTCTCGCGCTCGCCGTCCTGCTGGCCGACCCACCGGACGTCCTACTCCTGGACGAGCCGACGAATCATCTCTCTTTGTTGTTGGTGACTGAACTCGAGGCCGCCATCCCCGGCTATCCGGGCGCGATCGTGGTCGCCTCGCATGACCGCTGGCTGCGGCGGAATTGGGATGGTCTCCACCTCGAAATCGACGATCGGGCGCCACATACTGCCGCGTCCTGATCCAGGTCCGCTCAACGAAAGTCACGTGAGTGATGCGCGACATCGATCGCCAGCGGCTCCAACCGGTCGGCGAGCAGGTTGACGATCCCCTCCGGGGAGCGCTCCAATTTTCCGCGCACGATCAGCGCCGCCGACGATCGAGCCACCCGCCGGTACCGCTGCCATAGCCCTGCCGAGCAGACCACATTGATGAGTCCGAATTCGTCCTCCAGATTCACGAAGGTGATTCCCGAGGCAGTCGATGGCCGCTGCCGGTGGGTCACAAGCCCGGCAGCCTCCACCCTGCGTCCGGCCTCGAAGGTACGCAGCTCGGCCGAGGTCAGCACACCGCGCTCGGTCAGGCGTCCACGAATGTGGGCGATGACATGATCGTCGACCGACACCCCGGTCGAAGCCAGATCGTCTGCCAGTCTCTCCAGCCCGGTTTGCTCGGCGAATAGCGGCGGCTGCAACGCGGCGATGGTGCCGGGCAGCGTCTCGGCCTGATCGAGCACCGCGGTACCGGCTCGCCACAATGCCTGGCGCCGAGTCAGTCCCAGGCAGTCGAATGCGCCGGCCGTGGCCAATGCTGTTAGTTGCGCTTCGGTCACACCGGTACGACGGACGAGATCCTCCATTGAGCGAAACTCGCCACCCGCGTCGCGTTCAGCGACGATCTGATCGGCCACGTCCTTCCCGATGCCGTGTACAGCGGCCAACCCCAACCGCACCGCGAACCGGCCATCCCTACGATGCTTCGCCCCCTCGCCGGGCAGGGCCGGATTGGGCTCAGCGGGATCGAACTCCCCCACCGGCGGCTGACGCCGCTCGCAGCACAAATCCAGGCCGGTCGGCCCATCCGCTCCGCCGGCCAGTGCCTCAAGACCCGCGTCGGCACCCGAGCGATGCAGATCGGGACGATGCACCTCGACCCCGTGCCTGCGGGCGTCGGCCGTCAGCGTCTCGGCCGAGTAGAAACCCATCGGCTGGGCCCGCAACAGTCCGGCCAGGAGGGCAGCCGGATAGTGCAGCTTGATCCACGAGCTCGCATAGACCAGCAATGCGAAGCTGAGCGAGTGCGACTCGGCGAAACCGAAATTGGCGAAAGCCTGAATCTGCCGGTAGATGATGTCGGCCTCATCCTCCACCAGCCCGTTGCGTTTCATACCCGCATAGAGCCTGTCGCGCACCGATTCGATCCGCTCCAGGCCACGCTTCGAACCCATCGCCCGACGCAGCAGATCGGCATCCTCACCCGAGCAGTCCCCGACGGCCATCGCCATCTGCATCAGCTGCTCCTGAAAGACCGGAACCCCCAGGGTGCGAGCCAACACGGGCTCCAGCTTCGGATGCAGATAGCTCACCGGTTCTTGCCCCAGCTTGCGACGGACGAACGGGTGCACCGCCCCGCCTTGAATCGGGCCGGGCCTGATCAGTGCGATCTGAACCGCCAGATCGTAGAACCGGCGCGGCTGCAGTCTCGGCAGCAACCCCATCTGGGCACGGGACTCGACCTGAAAGACCCCGATCGAATCGGCCCGGCACAGCATGTCGTAGACCGCCTTCTCCTCCTTCGGCAAGGTGGCGAGCTCCCACTGCTCACCGGTCGCCTCCCGGATCAGGTTGAAGCAATGCTGCAGCGCCGCAAGCATGCCCAGCCCCAGCAGGTCGAACTTCACCAGCCCCATCCAGGCGGCATCGTCCTTGTCCCACTGGATCACCGTGCGGTCGGGCATCCGGGCGTGCTCGATCGGCACCACCTGCCCCACCGGACGCTCGGTCAGCACCATTCCGCCGGAGTGGATGCCGAGATGTCGTGGTGCCTTCAGCAGCTGATTCGCGAGGTCGATCACCTGCGGCGGGATGCTATTGCTGCCATCGGCAGCCAGCGGACCACCCCACCGCTCGATATCGCGAGAGAAAGCATCCTGCTGACCCGACGAGTAGCCGAGAGCCTTGGCGATATCGCGCACGGCATTCTTCGGCCGGTATTGAATGACGTTGCAGACCTGGGCGGCACGCTCGCGTCCGTACTTGTCGAAAACCCATTGGATGATCTCCTCTCGGCGGTCTGAATCGAAGTCGACATCGATATCGGGTTCCTCTTCGCGCAGCGACGACAGGAACCGTTCGAATGGCAGGTTGTAGAAGATGGCGTCGACCGCGGTGATGTCGAGCAGATAGCAGACCGCCGAGTTGGCCGCCGACCCACGTCCCTGGCATAGGATCCCCCGGCGCCTGGCTTCGGCGACGATGTCATGCACGATCAGGAAGTAGCCCGGGAAGTCCTTGGCCTCGATGACATCCAACTCATGGTCGATGCGGGTGCGCCCGGCGTCGTCCAGATCGGGATATTTGCGCGGCACCGCCTGCCGGACCAGCCGGCGCAGCCATGACATCGGCGTGTGCCCATCCGGCACCTCCTGGGTGGGCAGCGCTGGTTTCAGCCTGCGCAGCGGGAATCCCAACTCATCGGCCAGTTCGACGGTGCGCTCGACAGCTCCGGGATAGCGCGCGAAGATCGTCCGCATCTCTGCACCCGAGCGCAGAAACGCGGTACCGGCGGCGGGCAGCCAGCCGTCGAGTTCGTCGAGGCTGCGGTTCGCCCGCACTGCGGCCACCGCCTGGGCGAGCCGATGGGCACCGGGGTTCGCATAGTGCACATTGCCGGTCGCCACCACCGGTAGCCCGGCCTGTTCGGCGATCGCAGCCAGCGCGTCGTTGTGCACGCCATCCAGCGGGCTACCATGATCGGTCAGCTCGACGTAGACCTGGTCCCGGCCGAAACGGTCCACCAGTTCGGTCAGTTCCCTGGAGGCCTCCCGGACACTACCGGAGCGCAGTGCCTGCCTCACCGCCCCTTTGCGGCAGCCGGTCAGGATGACCCAGCTGCCATCGGCACGTTCGGCCAGGTCATCGAGATCAAAGACCGGACGACCCTTCTCGCGTCCGGCCAGCTGCGCCGCCGTGATAGCCCCGGACAACCGGTGATATCCCTGCTCGCCGCGAGCCAGCACCAGCAGATGGCGGCCTACCGGATCGGGAACGCCCTTCTGCGGTGCCGGTAACTCCAGCGAAAGCTCCGCCCCGAAGACCGTCTTCACGCTCGTCGGCTCGGCTGCCTCCGCAAACCGGACGATGCCGTAGAGCCCGTCGTGATCGGTCAGCGCCAACCCGTACAGTCCCAGACGCTCGGCCTCTTCGACCAGTTCGGCCGGACCTGAGGCCCCGTCCAGAAACGAGAAGGACGAATGAGCATGCAACTCGGCATAGGGCACCGGATGCTCGGGACGCGCGATCGGCGGCGCCTGATAAGGCGCACGCTTCCAAGAAAATGGTGCATCCGAATCGCTGCGCGGCTTGCGGCCGGTCAGGGTTCCTTCCAGTTGACGCCACGTGACAGGCGGATTGTGATACCCCATCAGTCGTACCGTCCTTCCAGCCACCAGCCACCGTGTTCATCGAGCATCAGCAGCCAGGCTCCGCCAGTGGCATCGGCCATCTGGAAACGGCATCCCCTGGCCGCATGAGTGCTATCCCAGCCCCGCTCATCGACCGGCCACGGACCAGCCCAGCTTGCCAGCTGCAGGCTTACCGTCCCCACGCTCAACTGGGCCGGGATACCGGTCAGCAGCAGCCGCTCGTTGACACCGACCCGTACACCGTCGGCATCGGTCACCTCGACCCGGCGATGCTGCGGGAAGACGGTGGCCGGCAGCGGATCTGGCAGACGTCCTGGCCAGGGACGATCGGCCGGACGATTCAGCACCGTACGATCTCCCCAGGGCACGAACTGCTGGCGTTCGGCCAGTCCTCGTCCACCACTAATGACAGGGATCACCACCGATTCGTGACCCAGCATCGCCTGCACTCTGGACAGCACGTGATGCACCTTCTCATCGGTGCCGGAACCGAACAGGCCCGGTGCGTGATGGGCGATCGCATCGGTCGCAACCGGTTCGAGGCGCACCCGCACAAGCCCGCTGCCGATCGCGTTGCCGGCCGCCGCCTGCAGCTGCCAGCGCACCCGATCAACCACCCCCGCAGCGTCAAAGCAGCCCGGATGCAACCAGACACACTCGACATGTTCGCCCTGCTCAGCCCGCAGAATGACCCGCAGTTCCGTGCAGACCAACTGCCTGGCCGCCAGACCGGCAACGAACTTCTCGGCGGTCAGCTGTGTACTGAAGGCGACCTGCTCGGCAAGCGCGAGCGGAGGATCGAAATCGATCTGCTGAGCGAACTCGGGTGGTATGGTGCGCGGCACGATTTCGCGCGGATCCCGGCCGCAGGCCAGCTCGTGCAACCGGACACCACGGGACCCGAACCGATCGCGCACATCGCCGGTGGTCATCGCCGCGAAATCGCCCAGCAGATGCATTCCCAGCCTGGGCAGCAGTTCGCTCAGTTCCGGGTCGCCCAGCCGGTTCACCGGTAGCGGCGCCAGATAGCCGGCCGAACCATCCGGTGGCACCACCCGGATCGGGTCCGCGTCCCGAGCGGCCTGCTCGGCGGTGAAGATGTCATCGGCTATCCCGACCCTGCCACCGGCTATCCCCAGCCCTTCGATTCCGGCGAGAACTTCCCTGGCAGCTTCGGGCTCGCCGCCGTAGTAGCGGGCCGGGCCACGCGCCCGCAGCGCCGCCAGTCCTGGACGCACGATCTGGACCTTCGGCACACTCTGTTCGATCGTCACCACCAGCGGCGTGAACATCTGCTCGTCGCGTTGCACATCGGCGGCCACCACCTGCAGCTGCGGGCAGCGGCCCTGCGCCTCGCGACGGCGCTGCCCCATCCGCACACCCTCGACGCGTGCGGATGGGGAGCATGCGACGATCCGGTTGGCTTCGATGACAGCTACCGGACCGCCCTGCGGCAGGCCTTCTGCCAGCCACCAGGCGATCACCGGCCAATCCTGAAACCATAAGACGAGGCACCTCGTCGGTGCGAGCACGGTAGACATCAGCCGACCGCCCGCAGCCGTGGCCGCCGGCCTGCTCCGGCAGTCACCAGTTCGCCCGCCGACAGACGGCCGCTGGCATCGGGCAGGATCAGCCGCGCGGTATGGGGCGTACCGGAATGCCGGTTGGTCGCGCTCACCACCACCTCGCGGCTGGTCAGATAGCCATGGCCCGCGCCCAGGCCCGACCACTTCGCCTGCTCGATACGAAGTTCTGCATTGACCCGCGGCCACTCGCCGCAGACCAGCAGCACCGAGGAACGTTCCCTCATCCGGGCAGCCAGCCGCGCAGCATCGGCATCCCGCGCCCGGGCGGGCGGCCGGACGGCCACCACCGGCAGCGCCTCGGCCAGCGCGGCCACCACCGACAGCCATCGCTCCCCCGGCTGCGGTACAAGAACGAGTCTGTCCAACACGACACCGGCACTGCGGGCGGCCTCGGCACCCAGCTCGGGCATGCCAACCACTCCGCACCACAGCCCAGTGCTGGATGGCTCGGCAAGCAACGCCAGCAGCAGTGACCCGGCACTCACCGAGTAGGCGGCTCCCGGTTGCAGGCCACCATCCAGCAGACCCGCCAACGCCGGATGCACTGCCACCTGCTGGCGCACCCGGGCGCCGGCATCGGCCTGACTACGCAGGCGCTGCAGCAAGTCCCCATGAGGGGTCGCTGCAGCTGTGGTGGCGTTGACTAACACCCTTAAACTATCGAACATTAATTCGAATCAGTCAAGACCCCTGCGGCCATCAATCGAAGAAATGAGCTATCGCCGGCGGCGTGCGAAGCAGCGCCGATTTGGCGAACCACATACCCCCTGGGGTATCATCATGCTCATGACGTTTGAGAACACCACGAATCCAGCGGCACGAGCCGCCCGGATTGTTGTCGTCGGCGGAGTCGCCGGAGGCATGAGTTGCGCCGCCCGCGCCCGGCGCTTGGACGAATCCGCCGAGATCATCGTCTTGGAAAGGGGCGAACACGTCTCTTTCGCGAACTGCGGGCTGCCCTACTACGTAGGCGGTGAGATCGCCGACCGCAGCGCCCTGCTCGTGCAGACCCCGCAGAGCCTGAAGGCAGCGCTGAATCTCGATGTGCGCACCCGCCACGATGTGATCGGCCTGGACGCGGCAGCACGCCAGGTCACCGTCGCGACGCCCGAGGGAGTACAGCAGATCGGCTATGACGCCTTGGTGCTCTCCCCCGGCGCCACCGCATTCCGGCCGCCGATCGACGGCATCGATTCACCCCGAGTGCAGACGCTGCGCACCGTCGATGACGCGATCACCCTGCGCGATGGTGTCGATGCCGGCGCCAAACGCGCTGTGGTGCTGGGTGCCGGCTTCATCGGCCTGGAAGCGGCCGAAGCGCTGGCCCACCAAGGCCTGGAGACCTCCCTGGTCGAACTCGCCGATCATGTGCTGCCGCCGCTCGACACCGAGCAGGCGTGGCTGGTCACAGAAGAACTGCGCAGGCTTGGCATCACGGTGCGCACCGGTGTCGCCGCCGCCCGGATTGTCCAAGGCACCGATGCCGATACCGTCATGCTGGCCGACGGCTCGGGCATCGAAGCCGACCTCATCGTGCTCTCGGTCGGCGTGCGGCCCGACACCGCCGCCTTCGAGGCCGCCGGCGTTGCCTGCGAGCGAGGCGCCATCATCACCGATGCGCACGGCCGCACCTCACTGGACGGGGTCTGGGCCGTCGGAGACGCGACGATCAGCACCGATGCCGTCACCGGGGCCAGACGTCCGGTCGCGCTGGCGGGCCCGGCCAACCGTGCTGGCCGTCTGGTCGCGGACGCGATCGTCCGGCCGGGTGTGGCCCGACCATTGCCGAAGCCGTTGGGCACCGCGATCGTGCGAGTCGGACGATTGACCGCCGCGATGACCGGGGCCAACCGAGCATCGCTGGAGGCCACGGGCATCGGCTATGACACCCTGCACCTGCATCCCAACCAGCATGCCGGCTACTTCCCGGGGGCTGCGCAGATCCACCTCAGCGTGCATCTGCGTTCCTCGGACGGGCTGATCCTCGGCGCGCAGGCGGTCGGCACCGAGGGTGTCGATAAGCGCATCGACGTGCTCGCGACCGCGATCCGGGCGGGCATGGGCGTGACCGAGTTGATCGACCTCGACCTGTCGTATTCGCCGCCTTACGGCCAGGCGAAAGACGCGATCAACCTGGCGGGCATGGTCGGCGAGAACGTGCTCAACGGCACCCTGCGATTGTGGTACGCCTCCGACCTGGACCAGGTCGCTGCCGAAGCGCTGCTGCTCGATGTGCGCAGCGCCCAGGAATACGCCGGCGGGCATCTTGCCGGAACGCTGAACATTCCTCACACGCAGCTGCGCGAGCATCTCGACGAGGTCCGTCTGGCTGCGGCCGGACGCCCGGTCCGGGTGCTCTGTCAGTCCGGCGTACGCTCGGCGATCGCCCACCGGATACTCAGTCAGGCGGGGTTCGATTCGGCATCGCTATCGGGGGGCATGCTCACTGCGCGAGCTGTCTTCGGGGACGACGCCGCGTCTGTCATCATCACAAATTGAGTTCCAATCTCGTCAGGAGGCGATCATGACCACGAGTGACACAGAAGCCCAGCGCAAGATCCTCAATCGGTTGCGCCGCGCCCGCGGCCAGTTGGACGGGGTCATCAACGCCGTCGAGAACGGCGGTTCATGCCGCGATGTGGTGACCCAGCTGGCCGCTGTCTCCAGTGCGCTCGACCGGGCCGGTTTCGCCATCATCTCGTCGGCCATGAAGGACTGCCTCATCGATCCCGACACGGAACGCCCCGACGGGATCACCGCCGAAGAACTCGAGAAGCTCTTCCTCACCTTGGCCTGATGTCCGCCACCGAACCGACACCAACAGATTCCAGAAGAAGGAGAAAGATCATGTGCCAGAGAGTCACCTGCCAGATCTGCGGCAAGCCCACCTGGGCCGGCTGCGGTGAGCATATCGAGGAAGCCTTGGCCGGCGTGCCGGTCTCGGAGCGCTGCCCCGGTCATCCGGCATCCTCGTCCAAATAGCCAAGATCAATCTGCCAGGTCCTTGGACGACCACCCCATCATTGACTCATGACTGACGAGCGTCCGGAGACCCAGCACGAGTGGGACGCCAGATACAGCCGGGCCGAACGGCTGTGGTCGGGCAAACCCAACCAGGCCGTGATCGATGGCGTGAGCCGCCTCCTGCCAGGCCACGCCATCGATCTGGGCTGCGGTGAGGGCGGCGATGCGATCTGGCTCGCGCAGCAGGGCTGGACGGTGACCGGAATCGACTTCGCGCCGAGCGCGATCACTCGCGCCCGGGCCGCAGCGCAGCGTTTGAGCCTGCCCCCGGACGCGACCCGATTCATCGCCACCGATCTTGCCTCGTGGCAGCCCGATGACGGCCCTTACGATCTGGTCACCACCAGCTTTCTGCACCTGCCCGACCTCTATGGGACGGACGGGATCATCCGCAGGACGATTCGACAGCTTCGTCCCGGCGGACACCTGTTGGCCGTCTCACACGCCGAGCGTCCACCATGGCTTGATGGCGATCACACCCACGATCATGCGCACGCCGAGCACACCTTATGTACCCCCGATGAGCAACTCGACGCTCTCGCTCTTGACCCCGCTCTCTGGCAGGTGCGGCTCGCCGAGGTGCGCTCCCGCCCAGCAACCGGTCCCGATGGCCAACCGGCCCAGCTCAAGGACTCGGTCTTGCTGGTCGAGCGCCGAAGCGTTTGACCAAGTCGGCCTATCAGCCACCAGCCGCGCAATTATCGCGCGAAGCCACAATGCCCCGCAATTTTCGTCGCGGACGAGAAACCATTGCAATTTCCCTTCTGATTCTTTGCCGAATGAACTAGTCTCGGTGATACCCACGGGAGGGAACAATGGAAGATCCGGAACAGGAAAGATGGAACTTGGACCGGATCCAGCGGGTGACTGCAGACTATTCTGAAGCGACGGGACTCGCCTCGGTAATCGTGCAGGCGCAAGGGGTGCCGGTAGCTCCGCCATGCGCTTTCACCGAGTTCTGCAAGATCATGCGCAAGGATCCAGTGCGCGGAAAGCTCTGTCAGAGTTGCGATGCTCACGGCGCACTCCAGTCTTTGATCGAACAATCGCCGCGCATCTACCGATGCCACGCCGGGCTGGTCGACTTCAGCGTGCCGATGGTCGACGGCGACAACTATCTGGGAGCGGTGGCTGCCGGCCAAGTGCGTCAGGCAGACGACACTGCCCAGCCTCAGTACCTGACGAACAGCAGTTCTTGGCGGAATAACCCGCATCTGGTCGAACTCTATGACCAGATTCCGGTCTATTCGCGCCGGCGCATCCAGGCCGCCTCCGAGATGCTGGTCGGATTGAGCACATCGGCGGGAGTGATCCGCAAGTGCCCGATCATCAGCCTGCCGACGAAGTCGGGTTCCCCCGCAGCCGCAGCCGCGCAGGCGGAGCGGGCACAGCCGCAGTTCCAACTGGTGACTCAGCCGGATTGGGCCGACCATGAACCGGTCCACGAACAGCTCACCGGACACCACGCTGTGCTGCGCGACGCACTCGCAGCGGAGAGCCTGGACGATGCATTCACCGAAGCCAGTATCATGTTGGACGAGACATTCAGCAGTCCAGGCGATCTGCGCGAGCAGCTGGCAACGATCGAAGAGACCATCGTCAAGGTCGCCGCTGATTGCGCGCCTCGCATCGTCCAGCACCTATCCGAGCTCGTCAAGTCGCAGCAGCATGCCCGCACTACAACAAGCAATCGCTTCCAATGCCAGGTCTACCTGGAACGGCTGCTGACCATCGTGCTGGACGAGATCTCGCGATCGCGTCCGCAGCGGCGGCCGGATCTACGCGACCTGCTCAACGAGATCGCGCGGCAGCCCAGTCACCCGTACACGCTCACCGAAGCGTCCGAAATGCTGCACTGGTCGCCGGGCCACTTCTCGAAGTTGTTCAAATCTGTCACGGGATGCACATTCGTGTCGTATATCGCTACCAGGAGGATCTCGCGCGCGCAGCTGATGCTAGCTTTCACGCAGACGCCAGTTCGGAAGATCGCGGCTGACTTGGGGTTTAACCAGGTCAACTACTTCTCGCGGGTGTTCCGGACCTACACCGGGATGACACCGAGCGAATACCGGCGTCAGTCTTCGTCGCGCAATGGAGGTCCCGCCGGTGCATCGTTTTCAGCTCAGAACGACTCTCTGCTACGGGCCTGAAGCTCTCGGAGAACTGTCCGGGCTATCCGGACGCAGGGTCCTCATCGTCACCGATGGCTTCATGGTCAGCACACCGCTGATGGCTCGCGTCCGCGATCAGCTGGGCGACGCCATCGTCGAGGTCTTCGACCAGGTGCAGCCCAATCCCGACATCAATGCTGTGACGGCAGGTCTGCGAGCGTACAACGCCTTCGATCCACAGGCCGTGCTGGCCATCGGCGGTGGGTCGGCCATCGACACTGCCAAGGTCGTCCGCAAACTGGCCATCGAGCAGGGACGCCATGCGGAGTCCGGCTTCTTCATCCTTCCGACTACGAGTGGCACCGGATCGGAGGTCTCCTCGTACGCGGTGGTCACCGATCACAAGAGCCACGCCAAGCTTCCGCTGGAATCGTCGGACATGGTGGCCGATGTGGCCATCCTCGATCCGGAGGCGGTTCGTACCGCGCCGCCGAGACTGACGGCGGACTCCGGCATGGATGCCATCAGCCATGCCGTCGAGGCGTACGTCGGCAAGGGTCACAATGACTTCTCCGATGCCCTCGCCGAGAAGTCGCTGCGCCTGGCCCATCAATATCTGGTGCGTTCCTTCCTCGATGGAGACGATATGGAGGCTCGAGAGCACCAGCACACCGCGGCCACGATGGCAGGCATCGCCTTCGAGAACTCTTCACTCGGCATCGTGCACGGGCTCTCACACTCGATCGGCGGCAGCTTCCGGGTCGCGCACGGGCGCCTCAACGGCATCCTGCTGCCGCATGTGATCGCGTTCAATGCCGGTGAGCTGGGCTTCGCACCGAGCGGGCTGACCCCCACTGCACGTCGCTATGCTGCACTGGCCGCCGCCCTTGGGCTGACCGCCGCCAGCCAGCGGAACCTCGTGCCGGCGTTGTGCGAATGGATCAAGAAGCTCCGCCGCGATCTTGAGATGCCTGCCAGCATCACCGAAGCGGGCGTGAACCGCTCGGAATATGTCGCGGCGATCCCCCGGATCGCTCAGCAGGCGGCCGGCGACTACTGCACCTCGGGCAATCCGGTACCCGCCGGCACCGAGCAACTGGCCGCTATCCTCACCGCGATCGCCTGACGCTATTGCGTACCGTTGCCGGTCACCCTCGTCGACCGCTCGCGCTGTCGCCGCTGCGATCCGCTTCGGCAAGCCCGACCGTCTGGCCGCGCAGGCCGGCCATCAAAGCGTCACGCCGCCGGCATGCGTCCTGGCAGTTGCACATATCTCATTTACTGACGCATTTCTGTTGCACTTTTTGGTCATAGCAAGTGCACAATTCAATTCTGATCTAGAAAATAACGTGCCTGAAACTGGTCAGACAATACCGTATTTCTGCCCGTATAACGGTCGTACTCTTCTCGGTGAGCGCCCAGGTGGTGAAAGTAGCTGGGTCCCATCCAACGGAGGAGTTCGGAATGCAAGAGGCTCTCGGAATGGTGGAGACGAAGGGTTTCGTCCCCGCCGTTGAAGCCGCCGACGCGATGGTCAAGTCGGCAAACGTTGTTCTTATCGGCAAGCAGCAGGTCGGGTCCGGTCTGGTCACCGTGCTCGTGCGCGGCGATGTCGGGGCTGTCAAGGCGGCCACCGACGCCGGTGCTGTAGCCGCACAGAAGGTGGGCGAGCTGGTCTCCGTCCACGTCATCCCTCGCCCTCACACCGACGTGGAGTCGATTCTCCCGTCGATCAACAAGTGAGGTCGTGACCACCCATGGCTAACGAGGAACTGGTCAATCAGATCATGTCGGCCGTTCTGCAGCGCGTGGACGCGCAGGCAACGAAGGCCCCTGCTGCTGCATCGGTCAGCAGCGCCGCAGTCGGTGCACCGAAAGGCGCGCTGCCCCCGATTCCAGGCAGGATGCCCGCGGTTACCGAATTCGTCGGCGCATCTGCCCTCGGCGACACCATCGGCCTGGTCATCCCCAACGTGGATCCCCAGATTCATGCCCTGATGGGTATCGATCCGAAGTTCCGTTCGATCGGCATCATCGGTGATCGCACCGGCGCCGGCCCGCAGATCTTCGCCGCCGATGAGGCCGTCAAGGCGACCAACACCGAGATCTTGAAGATCGAGTTGGCTCGCGACACCAAGGGTGGCGCCGGGCACGGCTCGCTGATCATTTTCGGTGCCGAGGACGTCTCGGACGCCCGTCGCGCGGTCGAGGTCACTCTCGCCGACGTCGAGCGCACCATGGGCGATGTCTACGGCAATGAGGCCGGCCACCTGGAGTTCCAGTACACGGCCCGTGCCAGCTATGCGCTGAACAAGGCGTTCGGTGCCCCGATCGGCAAGGCATTCGGCATCACCGTGGGTGCCCCCGCCGCCATCGGCGTGGTGCTCGCCGATACCGCAGCCAAGGCCGCAACGATCGACATCATCGGATACTCGAGCCCGGCGCAGGGTACGAGCTTCTCCAATGAGGTCATCGCAACGTTCGCCGGTGACTCAGGTGCCGTTCGCCAGGCAATCATCGCCGCCCGCGAGGTCGGGCGCGATCTGCTCGCCGCGCTCGGCGACTACCCCGAGTCGACCACCACGCCTTACATCTGATTCGAGGGATTCTAGTGAGAAGCAAGCGTTTCGAAGCACTGGACGCCCGCCCAGTCAACCAAGACGGGTACGTAACCGAGTGGCCTGAGGTCGGCCTGATCGCAGTTGATGCGCCGGCAGATCCCAAGCCCTCGATCACAATCGAGAACGGCCTGGTCGTCGAGATGGACGGCAAGAAGCGTGACCAGTTCGACATGCTCGACACCTTCATCGCCGACTACGGCGTCCGGCTCGACAATGCCGAAAAGGTCAACGCGACCGACTCGCTGGAACTTGCCCAGAAGATGGTCGACTTCCGCGTGCCGCGTGCCGAGGTCGTCAAGCTGACCACGGCCATGACTCCGGCAAAGATCACCGAGGTCGTCAATCAGATGACCGTCCTCGAAATGATGATGGCCGTCACCAAGATGCGCTCCCGCGCGTTCCCGGCGAACCAGGCGCACGTCACCAACGTGCGCGACAACCCCGTCCAGATCGCAGCGGACGCGGCTGAGGGCTCGTTGCGTGGTTTCGCCGAGGAAGAGACCACCGTCGGCATCGTCCGTTATGCACCGTTCAACGCGATCGCCATCATGGTCGGTTCGCAGGTCGGGCGTCCCGGTATCCTCACCCAGTGCTCGGTCGAGGAAGCCACCGAGCTGGCGCTCGGCATGCGCGGGTTCACCGCCTACGCCGAGACGGTTTCGGTCTACGGCACCGAGCAGGTCTTCATGGACGGCGACGACACTCCGTGGTCGAAGTCGTTCCTGGCATCGTGCTACGCGTCCCGCGGCCTGAAGATGCGGTTCACCTCCGGCACCGGTTCCGAAGTCCAGATGGGCTTCGCCGAAGGCAAGTCGATGCTCTACCTGGAGGCTCGCTGCCTCTACGTCGCCAAAGGCGCCGGCTCGCAGGGCATCCAAAACGGTTCGGTCTCCTGCGTGGGTGTTCCGGCGGCCGTCCCTGGTGGCATCCGCGCGATCCTGGCCGAGAACCTGATCGCCATGAGTCTCGACCTGGAGTGTGCGTCGTCCAACGACCAGTCGTTCACGCACTCGGATCTGCGTCGAGTCGCCCGCACCCTGATGCAGTTCGTGCCCGGCACCGACTTCATCTGCTCGGGTTACTCGTCGACGCCGAACTACGACAACATGTTCGCGGGTTCGAACTGGGATGCCGACGACTACGACGATTGGCTGATCATTCAGCGCGATCTGAAGATCGACGGCGGCCTGGTCCCGGTTCTCGAGGAGGACGTGGTACGGGTCCGCAATCACGCGGCGAAGGCGATTCAGGCGATCTTCCGTGAGCTCGGGCTGCCCGAGATCACCGACGAAGAGGTCGAGGCCGCTACCTATGCCCGTGGTTCGGAGGACATGCCCAAGCGCAACGTCGTCGAAGACCTGAAGGCAACCGACGATCTGATGAACCGTGGCATCACCGGCGTCGACCTGGTCAAGGCTCTTGACCGTGGCGGCTTCGAAGATGTCGCCACATCGGTCTACAACATGCTGAAGCAGCGCGTGTCGGGCGACTACCTGCACACCTCGGCGATTCTCGACGAGAACTTCCACGTGATGAGCGCGGTCAACTACCCGAACGACTACCGCGGGCCCAAGACCGGCTACCAGATCACCGACGAGAAGTGGGATCAGTTGAAGACCATCCGCCAGGCGATCAGCCCTGAGGAAATCTGAGGTGATGACAATGGACGAGAAGACACTGCGCGCCATTATTGAACAGGTCGTCAACGAGTTCGCCGCCAGCTCGGCAGGCACGGCAGTCGCAACTGCTGCGGCACCTTCGGTGAGCGACCAGGTCGGCGACAAGATCACGATCACCGAGGATGGTCCCGCCCAAAAGGGCGTCAGCCCCCGCGAGGTCGTCATCGCGCTGTCACCTGCTTTCGGCGGCAAGATGACCAAGACAATCGTCGGCATCCCGCATGCCAAGGTGCTCCGCGAAATCTGCGCGGGCATCGAGGAGGAGGGCCTGGCCTACCGGTTCGTCCGCTTCTACCGCACCGCTGATGTCGGCTTCATCGCGCACGATGCCGCCGAGTATTCCGGTTCAGGTATCGGTATCGGAATTCAGTCCCGTGGCACCACGGTCATCCATCAAGCTGATCTGCCGCCACTGTCGAACCTCGAGTTGTTCCCGCAGGCTCCGCTGATCGATCTGGAGACCTTCCGTGCCATCGGTCGCAACGCCGCGAAGTACGCGAAGGGTGAGTCTCCTGAGCCTGTTCCGGTGCGCAACGACCAGATGGCGCGTCCGACCTACCAGGCAATCGCCGCGGTCATGCACATCAAGGAAGTTCAGCTCACCGATCCGAACAAGAAGCCCACGGCCCTTCGGGTCGAGTACCGATAGGAGGTCAATCATGGAATCAGAAGATCTGATCCGCCAGGTGATGGCAGAGGTGATGGCCAAACTCGGCAACGACCAGGTGGCTCTTAACTCGACCGGCACCGCC
>NZ_JAVTWX010000040.1:2622-7703 GCF_032229645.1 Brooklawnia sp. | reverse complement strand
CCGCCGCAGGGCAGGCATCGGGTGCTACGAAGGTCGACGCCAGCAGCTACCCGCTCGGTGAGAAGATCCCGGACGAGATCAAGTCGGCGTCCGGCAAGAAGCTCTCCGAGTTCACCTTCGAGAAGGTACGCAGCGGCGAGCTGGGAGCAGCCGATTTCCGTATCGCTCCCGAGACCTTGCAGATGCAGGCCCAGGTTGCCGAGTCGGTCGACCGGGATTCGCTCGGACGCAACATGCGTCGCGCTGCCGAACTGATCAAGGTGCCCGACGACGAGTTGCTCGATATCTACAACGCGCTGCGTCCGTACCGCTCGACCAAGGCCGAACTAAACGCCATCGCCGACAAGATCGAAAAGGACTACGGCTGCGTGGTGAACGCGAAGTTCATTCGCGAAGCGGCCGATGTCTATGAGAAGCGCGGACGCCTGAAGAGCGAGTGAGTGGGGCTTCGGAGAATCTCATGGCATTGATTGCTGGCATCGACATCGGAAATGCGACCACCGAGGTTGCTTTAGCAGAGGTCCTGACGCATGGTGAGCCCCGGTTCGTCGCATCGTCGATCGTGCCCACCACGGGCATCAAGGGCACTCCGCAGAACACGCAGGGCATCTTCCAGTCGCTGAGTGTCGCCCTGGAGACCAGCGGGCGCAACCTCGAGGACCTTGAGCGCATCCGGATCAATCAGGCGGCACCGGTCATCGGTGACGTCGCCATGGAGACCATCTCCGAAACCATCATCACCGAATCCACCATGATCGGTCACAACCCCGGCACCCCTGGAGGTCTGGGTACCGGGGTTGGGACCACGATCCCGATCGATGACCTCGGCACGGCCGAAGCGGGCGCACCGGTCATCGTCGTCGCAGATAAGTCTCACACTTTCAACCAGGTGGCGGCCTGCATCAACCGGGCCGCCTCCCGGCTGGACATCACCGGAGCCATCCTGCAGTCGGACGACGGCGTGCTCGTACACAACCGGCTCAATCACAAGATCCCGATCGTGGACGAGGTCCGCCTCATCGAGAAGGTACCGATCGGCATGCTGGCCGCCATCGAGGTGGCCGGGCCCGGACGCGTCATCGAGGCATTGTCGAACCCCTATGGCATTGCCACCATGTTCGGGCTGACCTCGGACGAAACCGCTTCGGTGGTGCCAATGGCCCGCGCCTTGGTGGGCAACCGTTCGGCGGTGGTCATCAAGACCCCGAAGGGCGATGTCACCGAACGCCGGATTCCTGCCGGAACGCTCACCTTCAACGGCGAGAAGCGCAAGGCGGAGGTTGACGTGGACCGCGGTGCGGACGAGATCATGCGGGTCGGCGGCACCGTCGGTCCGGTGGCCAATATCGAGGGCGAACCCGGAACCAACATCGGCGGCATGCTGGAGAAGGTCCGCACCGTGATGGGCCGACTGACCGACCGTGATCCCGCCGGGATCGAGGTCACCGATCTGCTCGCTGTGGACACCCAGGTACCTCAGCAGGTGACCGGTGGCTTGGCCGGCGAGTTCTCGCCGGAGTCGGCCGTCGGGATCGCCGCGATGGTGAAGGCCGACCATCTGCAGATGAAGCGAATCGCCGACGACATGACCCGGCAGTTCGGCGTTACGGTCGAGGTCGGTGGCGTGGAGGCCGATATGGCCGTCCGCGGCGCGTTGACCACGCCGGGCACCTCGGTGCCGATCGCGATCCTCGACATGGGCGCCGGTTCCACGGACGCATCGGTGCTGCGTGCCGATGGCACCGCGCATTCGATCCATCTGGCGGGCGCCGGCAATATGGTCACGCTGTTGATAAAGTCCGAACTCGGTCTGGACAGCGATGATCTCGCCGAAGACGTCAAGCGCTATCCGTTGGCCCGGGTGGAGACCCTCTTTCATATCCGCCATGAGGACGGCTCGGTGCAGTTCTTCGACACTGCCCTGCCGCCGCAGGTCTTTGCGCGAACTGTGGTGTTGACGCCCGGCGGTATGGTGCCGCTGCCGTTGAAGCAGCCGCTGGAAGTGATCCGCCAGGTCCGCGTCCGTGCCAAGCAGCGGGTCTTCGTGACGAACGCGATTCGTGCACTTGCCGCAGTCAGCCCGACAAATAACGTTCGCGACATCGCCCATGTGGTGATGGTCGGTGGTTCGTCCCTCGACTTCGAGATTCCGCAGCTGGTGACCAGGGCGCTCGCCGAATATCGGGTAGTGGCCGGACGAGGCAATATCCGTGGCACCGAAGGGCCCCGCAATGCGGTGGCCACCGGTCTGGTGCTGGCATGGGGTAACTCCCATGGGTGATCGTCCGGCCATCGGCCTGCTGGTGAACGAGCGCATCGGCGATGAGCAGCTTGCCTCGGTACTCAACGGCATCGAGGAAGAACAGGTGCCCGTCGAGTTGGAGCGCTCTGATGAGCTCAACCCGCTGGCGCTTGCGCACACCGCAGCTCAGCTCTCCCGGCTGGGCATCGGCATCGGGATAGCGCTCGACTTCATCGTGATCACCACCGAGAAGCTCCCTGCCGGCAGCCCCTACCTGGCGACGACGCTGAACCGCTCGGTCGCCTTGGACCGGGCCGCGGGAGCCGACGCAGCCCGGTTGGTCAAACGAATGCCCCTGATCGACCTCACCACACTTTCCAACGCGGACTGAAGGACTGATTGAGATGCTGAAGATGAGCCTCGGCAATATCGAGGTGTATGGACTTGCGGCAGCGCTGGAGGCCGCAGATGTGGCCACCAAGTCGGCCAACGTGAAGCTGATCGGCTACGAGGCCACCGACGGTTTGGGCATGGTGGCAGTGAAGATCGAGGGCGATGTTTCCGCCGTCCAGTCGGCGATCTCGGCGGCCAAAGCTGCGGCCGGACGGATCTCCAGGGTCTTTGCGAGCTCCGTCATCGCCCGGCCCAGCGAGCAGCTCGAATGCGTCGTCGACACCGACGCAACGGTCGGGCGCGGAGCCTCGCCGAGTGCAAGACCGCTCGAATCGAAGCCCCATCCGCGTGACCACAAGCCTGAGGACGCTCCGGTTGCCGAATCCGAGGCGCCAGCCGTCGTGGTAATCGCCGAGTCTGCCAAACCCGCTGAGCCCGCTGAGCCTGCCACGTCCACTGAGTCTGCCAAACCGGAAGAACCGGCAGCCGAGCCACAACCCGCTCCTCAGGCGGCCAAGTCGGGCGCCGCGACGTCGAGTGCTGCCGGCAACACCGCGGGAACGCGGCCTGCCCGCGCCAACCAGCGCAAGTCGAATACCACCTCAAAGTAACAAACCCACTAGGAGAGGAAGAAAGCTCATGGGAGATGCACTGGGTCTCATCGAAACCAAGGGATACATCGGAGCCATCGAGGCGGCCGACGCGATGGTCAAGGCGGCCAACGTCGTTCTGATCGGCTACCAGAAGATCGGTGCCGGCCTGGTGACCGTCATGGTCCGTGGCGATGTCGGTGCAGTGAAGGCTGCTGTCGATGCCGGCCGCGTTGCTGCCGATCGTGTCGGCGAAGAGGTCGTCAGCACTCACGTCATTCCGCGGCCGCACACCGACGTCGAATCGCTGCTGCCGAAGAGGGCCTGACGATGTCGCTGGATACCACCGCACTCGTAGACGAGATCACCCGCAAGGTCTGGGATCGTCTCGAGTGTCTGATGGACCCGAATCGGATCGTGCTCGGGGTTTCGAATCGCCACGTTCACCTGAACGAGGCCGATCTTGCGACCCTGTTCGGTATCGACGCACTGACCATCTTCCGCCAGGTTCGCCAGCCGAAGGAATTCGCGGCCGACCAGTTCGTAGCCGTTCATGGCCCGAAGGGTTCCTTCCCGAAGGTTCGGGCCATGGGCCCGTGCCGCGCGAAGAGCCAGGTAGAGCTCAGTCGCACCGACTGCTTCACCCTCGGCGTCAAGGCTCCGGTGACTCAGTCGGGCCATCTGGGAGCCGCCGGACCCATCGATATCGAGGGTCCGCTGGGCACCATTCATCTGGAGCATGGCGCCATGGTCGCTGCCAGGCACGTCCACCTCGGGCCCGCCGACGCGGCAGAACTCGGCGTGAAGGACCAGGACCTGGTGAAGTTCGCCTTCGGCGGGCAGCGCGGCGGCGTTCTGGACAACTTCATCGTCCGCGTGAAGTCGGACTGGGTACCCGAGATTCATCTGGACACCGACGAGGCCAACGCATTGGGCCTGGGGCACGGCGATTTCGGAAAGCTGATCCGCTATTTATCACCCCGCTCGGAGTCCCGATGACGGAATCAAGCCATGACTGAAGACGACCTGTTGACCATCATCCGGCAGGTCATCGCTGACCTCGCGACTCCGGCACCCCGCCGGGCACTCGTACTGTTCACCGGCGGACTCATCGGTTTCACCGATGCCATCGAGAGCCTGCGCAGGTTGAACGAAACCGGGGTGGCGCTCGACTGCATCCAGACCCAAAGCGCCGAGCGAATCTTGGACCAGAAGCTCATCGCATCGCTGGGGATGCGCGATGTGACCAAGAACTTGGTGACCGATCACGACATGCTGATCGCGCCCACCCTGACCTTGAACGTCGCGTCCAAGGTGGCCCACGGAATCGCCGATTGCCTGGCGAGCAATGTGGTCTCGGAGTATCTGCTGAGCAATCGGCCGGTGGTGGCTTCGAAGTCGCCTGTCTCCCCCGATTGTGCGGGCAAGAAGCAGTGGTACCCGGATATTCCCGACGGCTATGCCAAGATGATCCGCGGCAATCTGGCTGCACTGGAATCCTTCGGAGTTCATCTCACCGGGTCGGCGACGCTGTGTCGCACCGCGATCGCAGCGTTCGAGGAGCGCGACCGTCGGCAGAATGGACCGCTGCTCGCCGCTCTCGGCATGTCCAGGGCCGGGCTGACGAGCGTCCCGCCTGCGGCATCGGCATCAGCATCGCCGGCTGCTGCCGACCCGGTACGCGGGACCGCGTCGGTTGCTCCGTCGAGTTCGGTGCTGGTCTGCAATCAGCACCTGATCAGTCAGCAACTCGTCCAGCAACTGCCCGAGGGCACCGACCTGCGCATCTGCCCCAGTGCGGTTGTCACCGCGCTGGCGCGCGACATCGCATCCAGCCGTTCGATCCGGATCTCACG
>NZ_JAVTWX010000040.1:0-2522 GCF_032229645.1 Brooklawnia sp. | reverse complement strand
GGGCACCACCGGCCTGTTCGGTGCGTCCCGCGTCCCGAAGCAAGATGTGGCGGTCGAGGCCTACGGCACCGTGGACGAAGCCAACTCGTCCATCGGCGAGGCGAAGGCGCTGGCCACCGATGACCAGTCCCACCAAGAGTTGCATGAGATCCAGCGGCGACTCTTCGTGCTGGGCGCCGAGCTGGCCAGCGATGAGGCGGGCCGCTCGATGCTCATCGACACCATCACCGATGCTGACATCTCCAGGCTGGAAGATCTGATCGATCGCTGCAACGAGATCACCGGCCCGCAGACGCAGTTCATCATTCCGGGCCGCGATCTTCAGTCGGCGACGCTGCATCGGGCACGCACCGTGATACGCCGGGCCGAGCGCCGGGTGCTAACCATGTCCCAGACTCGTGAGGTGCGTCCGGAGCTGATCACGTATCTGAACCGGTGCTCGGACGCCCTGTATGCGCTGGCTCGGTTGGCCGAGCACCAGCATGACCTGATCGAGATCGAGCGGATCGTTCGAGAATCGGTCACCAGGGCTCTCGAACGGGAACAGCCGGCCACAATCCCTGACGAAGGATTCGCGCTGAAGCGCTTTGACCTGGACGTTCTCAAGCTGATGGCCGAGGCCGCCGAGGAGAAGGCGACGCAGATGAGACTGCCGCTCGTATTCGCAGGCGTCGATGCCGGAGGGAATCTGATGCTGCTGCACCGGATGGCCGGCTCCTTGCTGGTCAGCCTCAACACAGCTGCGAACAAGGCCTATACGGCAGCCGCCTTCCAGCAGCCGACCGCCGATCTGAAGGACCAGTCGGCACAGACGGGTCCGATCCCAGGCATTCAGAACTTCGAAGACGGACGCGTGGTGGTCTTCGGAGGAGGATTGCCGATCTTCGTCGACGGGCAGTTGGCCGGAGGCATCGGAGTATCGGGAGGGTCTCCCGACGAGGACTCCAGCATTGTCAAGCACGCACTATCGATAGCTCGGAAGGCGAGGTAGAAATGTCCACCATCAGCCCGGATGTGGTCCGGCAGGTCATCCAGGAAGTCGTGCTGGAGGTCGTGGCCAAGGCTCAGGCATCCCACAACGGTGCCAGCGACGGCATTTTCCCCGACATGGACGCGGCGATCACGGCCGCCGACAAGGCCTGGCGCCGGTACACGGAGTGTACGATGGCCGACCGTGCCCGGTTCATCCAGGCGATCCGCGACGTGGCGTCTCTCGACGAGAACGTCCGCTTCATGGCCGAGGCCACGGTCGAGGAGACCGGCATGGGACGCATCGACGACAAGATCCTCAAGAACAAGGCGGCTGCTCTACAGACGCCGGGTATCGAGGATCTTCCGACCGAAGCCTGGTCGGGCGATGACGGGCTGACCACAGTCGAACTCTCGCCCTTCGGGGTCATCGGGGCGATCACTCCGACCACCAACCCGACCGAGACCGTAATCAACAACGCGATCGGCATGCTCTCAGCCGGAAATTCGGTGGTCTTCAGCCCGCATCCCCGTGCGACCAAGATCACTCATTGGCTGATCCGCAAGATCAACGCCGCGCTGGTCGGCGCCGGGGCTCCGGCCAATCTGGTGGTCACCGTGGAGAAGCCTTCGATCGAGAACACCAACGCGATGATGGCTGATCCCCGGGTACGGATGCTGGTCGCGACTGGTGGTCCCGGCATCGTGAAGTCTGTACTGTCGAGCGGTAAGAAGGCCATTGGCGCGGGCGCAGGTAACCCACCGGTGGTCGTTGACCAGACTGCCGACATCGTGCGCGCCGCCCGCGACATCGTCAATGGCGCATCCTTCGACAACAACCTGCCCTGCACCGCCGAGAAGGAGGTTCTTGCCGTCGAGTGCGTGGTCGACCTGCTGAAGTTCGAGATGCTGAAGAACGGCGCCTACGAACTCAAGGACCAAGCGGCAATCGCGCGGCTGGCCGAGATGGTCGCCAAAGACGGTCATGCGGTCACCGGGTGCGTCGGCAAGGACGCTTCCGTGCTGCTCGATGCAATCGGTATCGAAGCACCCAGCGGAACTCGCTTGATCATCGCTGAGGTGCCCTTCGCGCACCCATTCGTGCAGACCGAACTGATGATGCCGATCCTCGGTATCGTCCGGGTCAAGAATGTGGACGAAGCCATCGAGCTGGCCGTGGAGGCCGAGCACGGCAACCGCCACACCGCGATCATGCACTCGTCCGACGTCAACGCGCTGACCAAGATGGCCAAACGCATTCAAACAACGATCTTCGTGAAGAACGGACCGTCATACGCGGGTATCGGGCTGGGTGGCGAAGGTTTCACGACCTTCACCATCGCCGGACCCACCGGTGAGGGGCTCACCTCAGCGCGATGCTACGCCCGGCGTCGTCGCTGTGCCCTCGTCGGCGGTATGAACATCCGGTAACTCACCTTCCCCTCCCTGGCGATGCCGCGGTGCACCCGATTACCGACCCGTGTTCAGCGGCATCCCTGGTTCAACGCCTACAAATTCGGCGAAGCCGGGATTCTCGATGTTTACGTAGGAGC
>NZ_JAVTWX010000039.1:0-14393 GCF_032229645.1 Brooklawnia sp. | reverse complement strand
GCGCCCCAGAAGCCCAGCCCATTGACGATCACCCGCGGATTTCCCTCGGCCGCAGGCTTCGTGGCCTTGGCCATCTTCGCCTTCTCCCAGCCGAAGCTGCCCATGAAGCCGATGCCGTTCATCTGGACGTCCATCTCGGGCGGGACGATGATGTTGGTGCCGCCCATGATCGCGAAGCAGGTGATCACGATGGTGTCGCTGGTGAAAACGACATCGCGCAGATCGAGCTCGGTAGCACCCCAGACCGCGATCGACACATGGGTGGGGGCGATCGTCCATTCGGAGGCACGCTCGATACTGCTCATGATGCTGATCGACAGCGACGTGCCCTTGGTGCCCTCGGGAGCGTACACGGCCGGCAAGGCAGGCTCGTCGGGTTCGGACTGCCAACTGTCCTGGACGACCATCTCGCCCGAATACGCCGGCGCCTGATAGCTCAGCTCTGTTGGCGTTTGGGCGCTCGCCGCCGCGTCCAGCCCGCCGAGATCGGTCAGCAGCGCGTCCAGTTCGTCCTGGTAGACCGTGGTCAATGCCTGCGGACTACGCTCCTGAAACTCCTCGCGGGTGATGCGCCCCTCGCGCCACCCCCGCGTCAGTGCCTCGATCGTCCGCTGCCGGTCAGCATCGCCCGCCCGCAGCCGGGGCGGGTCCTGCCAGTTGTCGTCGTGGCTCATGGTCCAACTCTATTGCGGGAGGGAGCCGCGCCCTGCAACAGGTACTGGGCGCCGTTGGCTTACCACAGCGTTGCGATACCGCGGAGGCCAGCGAAAACCTGGTCTGCCGTGATGAGCGTCATCGATTCGATCATTGCCTGCGCTGCGAGCATGCGATCGAAAGGATCCCGGTGAGTCCAGTTGAGTCCGCCGGCAAGCAGAGCGTGGTCATCGCCGATAGCCAGACGCTCGACACCCAAGCGATCGAGATGGCGCGAGTAGCCGCTCACGAGTGCGTCCGCCTGCGGCAACTTGCCCAGTCGTTGTTTCGTGGCGATTTCCCAGGCAGAGACTGTAGACACCACGAGTCGTGTCGACCCGTCGGCGATGATGCCTCTCGCCGATGCTGTCAGCCTGTCGGGCTCGGTTAGTGTCCACAACAGCACGTGGGTATCAAGCAGGAAGCGCACGCTCGCCCTCCCATGCCGCCAGTTCCTCTTCGGGCAGCGGCTCGTCAAAAGAATCCGGCACCTGGTACGCGACAAACCCCAACTCCCGCTCGCCAGGCAGCGCTATAGGCACAAGACGGGCGACGGGTTGGTCGCCCCGCGCGATCACGATCTCTTCGCCCTGCTCAACGGCGCTGATGAGTGCCGATAGATGAGTCTTCGCATACTGCACTTTTACGATCGCCATATCGCTAGCATAGCAACTTGGCCAATGTTGACTGATGGTATTGGCCAACCCGTTCTGCCGAGTCAGCCCTTCTCCGGCAAACCGCCGGTTTCACCTCCGGCCGATCGTCCGCATACACTAGGACCCGCTGCTGCAAGGCATTGATGAGGCCATCACCTCGGAGCTGCCGGAAGAACCGCCGGGCAACCGGCCCATTAGAACCGGCCGCAGGGCGCGAATGAAGTGGGGATGCTCGCATCCCAACAGGGGTGGTACCGCGGACGCCCGACCGGCGCGTTCGTCCCTTGATCGGTTTTCGACGAGGGATCTTCTTCATGAGCGACCAAGAGGTGCGCCAGTCCACAGGCGGCTACCGTACCGTGCCCGCACAGCTCGATCTGCCAGCGATGGACCACGAGATCTTGAAGCTGTGGGATCAGGACGACACCTTCCACCGCAGCTGGGAGGCCAGCCAGGACGGTGAACCGTGGACCTTCTTCGAGGGCCCGCCCACTGCGAACGGGCATCCGGGTACCCACCACATCGAGGCTCGTGTCTTCAAGGATGTCTTCCCCCGCTTCAAGACGATGCAGGGACACCGGGTCGACCGTAAGGCCGGCTGGGACTGCCACGGCCTGCCCGTCGAGCTGGCCGTCGAAGGAGAACTGGGCATCGACGACAAGTCCGAGATCGAGACCTACGGCGTGGCCAAGTTCAATGCGCTTTGCCGCAAGTCGGTCTCCCGCTACGTCGGTGAGTTCGCCGAGCTGACCCACCGGATGGGCTACTGGGTCAACCTCGACGACGCCTACTGGACGATGGACCCGCACTACGTGGAATCCGAGTGGTGGGCCCTCAAACAGATCTTCGACGGCGGCCTGCTGGTCGAGGACTACCGGGTGGCCCCGTACTGCCCGAAGGACCAGACCGCGCTCAGCGATCACGAGGTCTCGCAGGGCTACGAGGATGTCTCCGACCCGTCGGTCTACGTCCGCTTCCCGTTGCTGAGTGGCCCTTGGGCGGGCGCCGACCTGCTGGTCTGGACGACCACCCCCTGGACTCTGGTTTCTAATACTGCGGTCGCGGTGCACCCCGAGGTCAGCTATGTGCGCGCGGTCAGCGGCGAAGACTCGCTGGTCGTCGCCGAGCCACTCTTCGAGCAGGTACTCGGCGCCATCACCGATGAGGACGACAAGCCGGTCTGGCAGGTCGTCGACCAGGTCAAAGGCGCCCAGATGGAGCGCTGGGACTACCAGCGTCCATTCGAATTGGTGCAGTTCAAGAACAAGGCGAACTTCGTCGTGCTCGCCGACTACGTCACCACCGGCGACGGCACCGGCCTGGTGCACGAGGCCCCCGCCTTCGGTGCCGATGACATGGCGGTCTGCCGCGCCTATGGCCTGGAGATGGTCAACCCGATTCGCTCCGACGGCACCTTCGCGCCGGATCTTCCGCTGATCGGCGGACAATTCTTCAAGTCGGCCGACAAGCCGCTGGTCGCCGACCTCGAAGCCCGCGGCCTGCTGTGGAAGCTGCTGCCCTATACGCACTCCTACCCGCACTGCTGGCGCTGCGGCACGCCGCTGATCTATTATGCCCAGCCGTCCTGGTACATCCGCACCACGCAGATCAAAGACCAATTGCTGCGTGAGAACGAGGCCACCAACTGGTACCCCGAGAACATCAAGCACGGCCGCTACGGTGACTGGCTGACCAACAACATCGACTGGGCGTTAAGCCGCAGCCGCTACTGGGGCACCCCGCTGCCGATCTGGCGCAACGATGCGGATCCGTCGAAGATGGTCTGCGTCGGATCGCGCGCCGAGTTGGGTGAACTCGCGGGCCGAGACCTCAGCGAGCTCGATCCGCATCGTCCGTTCGTCGATGACATCACCTTCACGCTGCCGGGCGTGACAGGCACCTACCGTCGCGTCCCTGAAGTGATCGACGCCTGGTTCGACTCGGGCTCGATGCCGTTCGCGCAGTGGGGCTACCCCTACGTCGAGGGCTCGAAGGAGAAGTTCGAGCAGCACTACCCGGCCGATTTCATCTGCGAGGCGATCGACCAGACCCGCGGCTGGTTCTACACCCTGATGGCGGTCGGCACCCTGGTCTTCGATCAGTCGAGCTACCGCAACGTGCTCTGCCTGGGCCACATCCTCGCCGAGGACGGCCGCAAGATGAGCAAGCATCTGGGCAACATCTTGGAACCGATCCCGCTGATGGACGAGCATGGTGCCGACGCGGTGCGGTGGTTCATGGCCTGCTCCGGCTCCCCGTGGTCGGCCCGCCGGGTCGGTGCGGGTGCGCTGCAGGAGACCACCCGCAAGGTGTTGCTGACCTACTGGAACACCGTCGCCTTCCAGAGCCTTTATGCCCGCGCGAATGATTGGGCGCCGTCGGGTGCGGCCCCTGCCGTCGCCGAGCGCCATGTGCTCGACCGCTGGCTGGTCTCGGCCACCCAGCAGCTGATCGTCGATGTCACCAGTGACCTGGAGGACTTCGACACCCAGCATGCCGGGGTGCTGCTGGCAGAGTTCGTCGACAATCTCTCGAACTGGTACGTCCGCCGTAGCCGTCGCCGTTTCTGGGTAGGTGACCAGGGTGCCCTATGGACGCTGCACGAGACCCTCAACCAGTTGACCCGGCTGCTCTCGCCGATCGTGCCGTTCATCACCGAGCGGGTCTGGCAGGATCTGTTCGTCCCGACCGATCCGGCCGGCCCCGATTCGGTACACCTGACCAGCTGGCCGATCGCGGACGAGTCGCTGATCGACTCCAAGCTGGATTCGGCCATGAAGCTGGCTCGCCGGCTGGTCGAGCTCGGACGCGCGGCCCGCGCCGAGGCCAGGGTGAAGACCAGGCAACCGCTGCGCCGGGCGCTGATCAGCTCGTCCGCCCGCTCTCATCTGCTGGACGAACTGCTCGGCGAGATCACCTCTGAGCTGAACATCGGCCAGGTGGACACCTTCCACGCGGCCGGGGATGTCGTCGACTATTCCGCCAAGGCGAACTTCCGGGCGCTCGGCAAGCGCTTCGGCAAGCAGACCCCGGTGGTCGCCAAGGCCGTAGCCGCCGCGGACGCTGCAGAGTTGTCCCGTCGGCTGGCCGATGGCGGGTTGGTCAGGCTCGATGTCGCGGGTGTCGGCGAGGTCGAGTTGAGCGCCGACGACGTCTTCATCACCGAGCGGCCCCGCGAGGGCTGGTCGGTGGTCGACGAGGACGGCCAGACGATCGCGCTCGATCTCGAACTCAGCCCGGAGCTGGTCTCGGCAGGCCTGGCCCGCGAGGCGATCCGGTTCATCCAGGAGAGCCGCAAGGCGTCCGGGCTGGACGTCAGCGATCGGATCCGGTTGCAGTGGGCCGCCGACAACCCGGCGATGGCCAAGGCTGTCGCCGAGCATCTCAAGCAGATCGCCGATGAGGTGCTGGCCGTGGTCGCCGAGCAGGCGGACGCTGCCGATGGCTGGGCGGACGACGCCGAGACCGGCCTGCACGTGCGGGTCGAGAAGGCCTGAGGATTCGCCGCATCGTGTATCTCCCGGGCCCATGACGGGCTCCAGCGCTACACGATCCGGGCCAGAGCTGAGCGGGGCAAGGACAGGAAGCAGCGGGCCGGAGAGACTGTCGGTGCCGCCTGGTTAGATGGATGCATGGACACCCAGACACCAGTTCCCAGTCCGCCGTACGGGATGGCGAGTGATACGGAGCCGCCGTTCGCGCGTTCGGGTGGCGAGGTAGCGCAGGATCTGGGGACCGACGCGTCCAAAGGTCTGAGCGCGGTCACGGCGGCCGAACGGCTGGCGGCCGATGGCCCGAACGAACTGGAAACGATCGCTCCCACACCTTTGTGGAAGCGATTCTTCGCTCAGTTCACCGACCCGCTGGTTGCGCTGCTACTGGTGGCGATCGTCATCTCGACCGTCGCCTGGGTGCTTGAAGGCACGCATGGGGCTCCGATCGATTCGATCGTCATCGCCGCCGTGCTCTTGCTGAACGCGATCATCGGGTTGGTGCAGGAGAACCGGGCCGATCAGGCGGTCGCGGCGCTCAAGGAGCTGACCAAGGCCACCAGCATGGTCATCCGTGATGGCTCCCGGCAGGAGATAGCGTCGTCCGAACTGGTCCGGGGCGACATCGTGGTGCTCGCCGAGGGTGACCAAGTACCGGCGGACGCCCGGCTGATCAGCGCAGACGCGTTGCGTGTGATCGAATCCTCGCTCACCGGCGAATCCGAGCCGGTCTCCAAATCGATCGCAACCGTTGCTGCTACCGCCGAGCTCGCGGATCGGACGAACATGGTCTTCCGCGGCACCTCGGTTGCCCAGGGCAGTGGGCTGGCCGTGGTCACCGCGACGGGGACCCACACGGAGATGGGCGCCATCGCGCAACTTCTGTCGTCGGTCGAGGACGCGCCGACGCCATTGCAGCGCGAGATCGCGAAGGTCTCGAAGACGCTCGGCATCGCGGTGCTCGGCATCGCGGTGGTGGTCATCGTGGCACTGGTGCTCTTGGGCAATGTGCATTCGGCCGAGGATTTCATCGAGACTCTGCTGCTGGGTGTCTCGCTGGCGGTGGCCGCGGTACCCGAGGGACTGCCCGCGATCCTCTCGGTCGTCCTCGCGCTGGGTGTGCAGCGGATGGCAGCTCACAACGCGGTGGTCAAGAAGCTGACCAGCGTCGAGACGCTGGGATCGGCGACTGTGATCTGCTCTGACAAGACCGGCACGCTGACCCGCTCCGAGATGACCATCCAGGAAGTGGCTACCGCATCCGGAACCACCGTGGTGACCGGTGTCGGCTACGAGCCGGTCGGACGAGTCGCCCCCGATGCAGATCGCGATGGCGTTCCGGATGCAGAGAAGCTGGCCGGCCCGCTGGCCGACGAGGTCACGGTGGTGCTTTCAGGCGGCGTGATGGCCTCCGACTCTGAACTCGCCCAAGACGAGGGCGGCGTCTGGCACGTACTGGGAGACCCCACCGAGGGTGCCTTCTTGGTGGCCGAGCTGAAGCTGGGCGTTGCCGGCTCACGGGAGGGCCGCTTCGAGCGGGTGGGCGTGATTCCGTTCACGTCCGAGCGCAAGCTGATGAGTGTCTTCTACGCCGACGATGCCCACGACTCGATCACGATGGTTGCCAAGGGCGCCCCGGATGTGTTGTTGGGGCTGTGCACGCGGGTGCGGGTGGGGGAGCGGCCAGAGCCCATGGACGAGCCCCATCGCGATCGAGTGACGGCCGAGATCGAACAGATGAGCTCCCGGGCCTTGCGGACCCTGGCGGTCGCGGTGCGGAATGTCACCCATGAGGAGTTCGAGGCAACCAAGACCGGCAGCGAGGCTGAGCGCGAAGAACAATTGGCCGCGCTCGAGACCGGTTTCACGCTGGCCGGCGTCGTCGGCATCATCGACCCGGCACGGCCGGAAGCCGCGCACGCGGTGGCCGAGGCGCATCGAGCCGGAGTGCGAGTGCTGATGATCACCGGTGATCATCCGGCGACCGCCGGACGTATCGCTGCGGACCTGGGAATTGCACCCGAGGGGGCGCGAGTGCTGACAGGCGGCGAGCTGACCGCTATGGACGACGATCAGCTGGCCGGTGCGGTCAAGCACATCAACGTCTTTGCACGAGTGGCGCCATCCCACAAGATGAGGATCGTACGGGCCCTGCAGGAACAAGGCGAGACGGTCGCAATGACCGGCGATGGCGTCAACGATGCTCCCGCCTTGCGCGCTGCCGATATCGGGGTGGCGATGGGCGTCGCCGGTACCCAGGTCACCAAGGAGGCCGGCACGATGGTGCTCGCCGACGACAACTTCGCCACGATCGTCGACGCGGTCCGCGAGGGACGCCGGATATTCGACAACATCCGCAAGTTTTTGCGCTATCTGCTGTCGTCCAATATGGGCGAGGTCTTGACCATCTTCCTCGGCGTTGCTCTCGCCGGGGTCATCGGGCTGGCAAGCGGAGATGGTTCGGGTGTGGTGCTGCCGCTGCTCGCCACCCAAATCCTGTGGATCAACCTGGTGACCGACTCGGGGCCGGCGCTGGCGATGGGAGTGGATCCCTCGGTCGAGGACGTGATGGCCCGCAAACCCCGCAGATCGGACGAGCCGGTGATCAATCGTTCGATGTGGTCGGGAGTGATCTCGATCGGCCTGGTGATGGCGGTCACGACTCTGCTGACCATCGACATCTTCTTGCCCGGCGGCCTGATCGAGGGCAGCGATTCACTTGATGTCGCTCGCACCGCCGGGTTCACCACACTGGTGCTCGCCCAGCTCTTCAACACGCTGAATTCTCGCTCGGAGGATGTCTCGGCCTTCCATCACCTCTTCGTGAACCCTTGGCTGTGGGGGTCGCTGGCGCTAGGCGTGGTGCTGCAGGTGCTGGTGGTCGAGGTCGGTTTCCTGCAGGCGGCGTTCGGAACCGCGACCCTGGACCTGACGCATTGGGGTGTCTGCATCGCAATGGCCTCGTCCGTTCTCTGGTTCGACGAGATCCGCAAGCTGATCCGCCGCCGATCGGGTGCGCGCCAGGTCAGCTGAGCGGTGCGAGTGCGTCCCGATCGTCGCCGAGAGCGCGGACGAGCTTGCGTACCTCTACCAAGGCTTTGGAGGTCTCGACGCCTTCCAGCTGGGAGATGCGCATGGACGAGGTGACCAGCGTCATGGCGAGATCGATGTAGACGATTGCGCGGCGGCGGGCTTCGATGGCGTCCATGCCCTGCGCCTTCATGCGTTCGGCGAGTACTGAACGCGCGGTTTCGCGGGCATCGTTTGTCGCCGCGCGCATGCTATGCACGAGTTTGGGATAGCGGCGGATGACTTCGTGACGCAGTTCCTGGTCGTCAGACTGGCGTTCGAGCAGTCGTTGGGCGAGCGCCATGATGGACTGCCACGGCCCCTCGTCGGCGGGCCGGGCGTCCAATGCCTCGCGCAACCGCTGGTCGAGGTCGGGCGGCAAACCCAAGATTGCGGCTTCTTTGGTTGGGAAGTAGTTGAAGAAGGTGCGCGATGAGACGCCGGCGGCTGCGGCGATGCGGTCGACGGTGAGGTTGTCAAGGCCTTCGTCGAGGATCAGCTGCAGTACGGCATGATGCAGTTCTCTGCGGGTTTGACGCTTCTTCTGTTCGCGTAAGCCGCAGGGACCTGGGCTGGGAATATCGATGGTCTCCACGGCGGGAGTGCCAGACATGGATGAAACCTCTCGTCTGAGATCAGCTTGCCAGGTTGCTTCAGTTTAGGGCCCTCCGAAGAATTGCCGCTGTGAGTCGCTTCGACGCGCCAATTCTCTGTCAGGCCCGTAGGTGGCCTCAGCGGCCGGTCTTCTAAAAGTTCATTAGGTGCAATCTTGCATGTACTGCAAATTTGAGTATAGTCGTTTTGTCGCCGCGGACGAAGGTCCGCGGCGTTCGTTGTATTAGAGGCAAGTTGGATGCAAACAAGAGTGAGTGCTATAGCTGAGACGGCCACGTCTGACCGAGTGAGCCGCCGCTCCGCTCGTGAGCGGCGAGTGGGTACCGACGCGCCGGAGTTCACGTTGAGTCCCGCGGCCCGCAATGTCTTCATCGGTCTGATGCTCGGCATGCTGGTCAGCTCGATCAGCCAGACCATTGTCGGTCCCGCGATGCCACGGATTGTCGCGGAACTGGGCGGAATGGAGCACTACTCGTGGGTTGCCACGGCAGCCATGCTTGCTTCTGCGTGTGTGGTTCCGATCGTCGGCAAGCTTTCTGACATGTTCGGACGCCGCGGTTTCTACATCGCCGGCCTGGTTGTCTTCATGGTCGGCGCGATGCTGTCGGGTGTCGCGCAGAACTTCTGGATGCTGGTCGGCGCTCGCGCCATCCAGGGCCTGGGCATGGGCACGCTCCAGCCGCTGTCGCAAACGATCATCGGTGACATCATCCCCGCTCGTAGCCGGGGCAAGTACCAAGGGTTGATGGGCGCCGTCTTCGGGGTCACCTCGGTGCTCGGCCCGCTCGCCGGTGGTGCCATCACCGATCACCTCGGTTGGCGCTGGCTCTTCTTCCTGCCGATCCCGCTGGGCCTGATCGCGCTCTACTTCATCGTCCGCTTCCTGCGCATCCCGCACAACGCGGTGAAGACGAGCTTCGACATGTGGGGCACCTTGACGCTGGTCCCTGCTCTGGTGCTGGTGCTGCTGGCCACCAGCTGGGGCGGCAATATGTATGACTGGAACTCGCCCACGATCATCGGCATGTACATCGCCGGTGCGGTGTTGATCGGTGCATTCATCATCGCCGAACTGCATGCGGACAATCCGCTGCTCCCGCTGCACCTGTTCAAGCAGAACATTGTCACCTTGTCGGTGCTGTCGACCTTCGCGATGTCGGTCGCGATGTTCGGTGCGATCATCTACGTTCCGGTCTTCGCGCAGGTCGTGCTCGGTGCCTCTGCCACCAACTCCGGTGTCATCTTGATGCCGCTGAGCCTCGCGATGATCGTCACGTCGATCGGCGTCGGCCTGCTGATCACCAGGTTCGGCCGTTACAAGGGTTTCATGATCAGCGGCCTGACCGTTCTGATCATCGGCTACCTGGGCCTGACGACGCTGAACGCCGACTCCTCGAAGGTCCGGCTGTCGCTGATCCTGATCGTGATCGGCCTCGGGCTGGGTCTGGCGATGCAGGTATACACGCTGGTCGTGCAGAACAACGCGAAGCGCTCCGAGATGGGCATCGCCACGTCGGCGGTCCAGTTCTTCCGCAACCTGGGTTCGACGGTGGGCACTGCGGTGCTCGGCACCGTGATGAGTTCACACCTGCAGGAGAACATCGTCTCGCACATTCCCGCCGAGATGCAGGCGCAGATCGCCGCCTCCGGCCAGTCGATCGATGCCGGCTCGGTGCTCGATACCTCGGCCATCGCTGCGATGCCGCCGCAGATCGCAGCAGCGGTTCGGATGGGCATGGCCGACTCGATGAACACCGTCTTCTGGGTGGCGATCCCGTTCGCGGTCGCCGCGCTGCTGCTCACCCTGTTCATCAAGAACAAGCCGTTGCGCACGACCTTGCGCGATGTGGACGAGGTCGCCGAATCGGCGGCCGAGTCCACTGAGCGGGCTGAGTTCTCGACGAGGCGCGCGGACGAGTCGGCGGAGACGGGCGAGTCGGAGGAGTTGGAACTCGCCTCGGCCTGATCGAGGTCAACGAATCGACGGACGATACGAAGGTGGGCCGACCGCAAGTTCGCGGTTCAGCCCACCTTCGCCGTTTCGTTCGCTGCTGTCGCTGCTCAGACGACCAGCAGCACCTTGCCGGTGGTCTGTCGTGACTCCAATGCCCGATGGGCCTGGGCCGCCTCCGCCAGCGGGAAGCTCGCTCCGATCGGAACCTTGAGTTCGCCGGACGCTGCCGCGCCGAAGACCTCGCCTGCTCGCCAGAGCGTCTCCTGCCTGGTCAGCGTGTAATGCGCCAGTGTCGGACGCGTGATGAACAGCGATCCGGCCGCGTTGAGCCGCTGCAGGTCGAAGGGCGGCACCTGGCCCGACGAGCCACCGAAGAGCACCATCATGCCGCGTGGTCGCAGACTCGCCAGGGAGGCATCGAAGGTTGTCTTGCCGACACCATCGAAGACCACGTCGACTCCGCCGCCAGCAAGCACCCGCACTCTGCGCGGTAGCTCGGCGGCCAGATCATCGAGCTCGGTGTAGACGAGCGCGTCCGAAGCGCCATAAGACTTCGCCCGCTCGGCCTTCTCCGGGGTGCCTGCGGTGGCGATGACTCGTCCGCCATGAGAGGTGATCAGCTGGGTCAGCAGCCCGCCGACGCCACCGGCCGCGGCGTGCACCAGTGCCACCGTGCTTGCGCTGGCCGGATAGGTCGAGCGGCACAGGTAGTGGGCAGTCATGCCTTGCAGCGGCAACGCCGCAGCCGTCCGCATATCGAGGCCCTCGGGCACCGGGAGCAGGTTCTTGGCGTCCACCGCGACGTATTCGGCGTATGAGCCTGGGCCTTCTGCCCACGCCACCGCGTCGCCCTCATTGACGTCGGCGACATCCGGGCCGACCGAGACCACGCGTCCGGAGCCCTCGACTCCGACGATGTGCGGGTATCCCACCTTGTAGACCCCGGCGCGCCGGTAGGTATCGATGAAGTTCACACCTGCCGCGTCCACCTTGACCACGACTTGGCCCCCACCGGCAACCGGGTCGGGGACATCGGTGTATTCGAGGACTTCGGGCCCGCCGGCGGCGGTAGCAATAACAGCCTTCATGTCGCCATTCAAGCACCGCGGACGAGCCTGCGTCCGCTCTCCTGCGATCCCTCTCCGGGATCCCTCTCCGGGTGGCTGGTTCAGGTCGTCCCCGGGCTGGATCACATTGTGTCGGATTGGGGCCAATGATGGGCTCTGCGCCTACACAATCCGGGTGGGCATCAGCTGAAGGCGGCCGCCACCGCCAGTCTCAGGGCTCCGGAGAAGCGAGTTTCGCGTTCTGCGGGCGTCATCTTGTGTCCGTGCTGACCGGTGCCTTGATCGAGCAGGTGATCCGAGGCCGTCAGGACCGCGAGCGCCTCTTTTCCGAATTCGGCCGCGGTTGCGAACAGCGCCGCGGCTTCCATCTCCACCCCGAGCACACCGTACTGTGCGAGCTTGGTCAGCCACTGCGGATCGGGATTGGGCAGGTAGAAGTGGTCGTCCGAGATCACCATGCCGACATGGGTGTGGCCGCTGCTGCCTGCGTCGGCCGGGCCGGATGCGTCCACAGCCGCCCGCACGAGTCTGAAGCTCGCCACGGCGGAGAAGTTCATCCCGGGCAGTCGCAGCTGGTTGATGTTCGAGGTGGTGTGGGCGCCTGTTGCGAGGATCACGTCACCCAGTTTGACCTGTGGCGCAATCGCCCCGCAGGTGCCGACCCGGATGATCCTCTGGACGCCGAACACCGAGAACAGTTCAGTGGCGTAGATCGTGATCGACGGCTGCCCCATCCCTGAGCCCATCACGCTGAGCGGATGGCCGTCGACGGTGCCGGTGAATCCGAGCATGCCTCGCACATCTGTGACGAGCCGGGCGTCCGGCATCAGCAGCCTCGCGATGCGTTCGGCGCGTTTCGGGTCGCCGGGCATCAGCACCGCCGGGGCGAAGTCGCCGGGTTCGGCTGCGATATGGGGAGTGGCCATCTGCGTGCGGTCCTCTCGGTAACGTGCGAGTCGGGGAAGAATGGCCGGTAGGGCTTCGCCCTCAGAATAGACCGGCATCCTTGATCGGAGGTGACCGTGCGATCAGCAGGGAGCGCACGCGAGTGGATAGAACACGATCCGGACCCTCGCGACCGGGCCGAGTTGCAGGGTCTGCTGGCGCGAGCCGAGGCCGGAGACACCGCTGCCGCCGAAGATCTGGATGACCGGATGTCGGGTCTGCTGGTCTTCGGCACCGCCGGGCTACGCGGCGAAATGGGTGCCGGCCCGCACAGGATGAACACCGCCGTGGTGACGATCGCCGCAGCGGGGCTCTGCTCGGTGCTTCGAGAGAAAGCCGGCCACGACTTCAGCGTGGTGGTCGGTTTTGATGCAAGGCATCGGTCGTCCGAATTCGCGCGCACCACGGCGGGTGTGGTGACCGCTGCCGGTGGACGAGCAGTTCTGCTGCCAGCTGCCACACCGACGCCGGTGCTGGCATTCGCCGTCAATGATCTCAACGCAGATGCCGGCGTGATGGTCACCGCCTCCCACAATCCGGCCGCTGACAACGGCCTCAAGGTGTATCTGGGCGGACGCGTGGTTTCTGGCTCCGGGCGGGGCGTCCAACTGGTGAATCCGATGGACGAGCAGATCATGGCGGCGATGAGGGCGGCCGGGCCGGCCGACGGCATACCCGTCGCGGCGGGAGGTTGGCGCACACTCGACTCGTCCACCGAGGATTCCTATCTGGAGGCCGCGCTGGCTTTCAATGCCCGGCTGGCGTCGCTGTCCGACGCATCCGCCGAGGTGAGCGGGTTGCGGGTGGTGCTGACCGCGATGCATGGCGTCGGCGGCGGATTGGGGTCCCGGGTGCTGCGAGCGATCGGCGTGGACGATCTGCACCTGGTGGCCGAGCAGTGCGAGCCCGATCCGGAGTTCCCCACTGTGGCGTTTCCGAACCCGGAGGAGCCAGGCGCGCTCAATCTGGCGGTCAGCCTCGCTCGTGAGGTGGACGCCGATCTGGTGGTGGCGCTGGATCCGGACGCCGACCGCTGCGCGCTGGCCGTGCCGGATGGCTCTGCGGGTGGGGGCTGGCGTCAGCTGAGCGGCGACGAGGTCGGCGTGTTGCTGGGGGAGTATCTGGGACGCTGCTTCGCGGGTGATCCGCGAAAGGTGATGGCGAGGTCGATCGTCTCCTCGTCCTTGCTCGATTCGATCGCCGCCGACCATGGTCTGGGTTCGACGCAGACGCTGACCGGGTTCAAGTGGATCGCCCGGACCCCCGGCCTGGTTTTCGGCTATGAGGAGGCGCTCGGCTACTGCGCGAATCCTGAGGCGGTGCGCGACAAGGACGGTATCACTGCGGCGCTGGTCGCCTGCCGGCTGGTGGCTTCGCTGAAGGCCGCCGGACGAACCATACTCGAGCTGCTGGACGATCTGGCTGTCGAGCACGGCCTGCATGCGACATGCCCATTGACCTTCCGGGTGGGTGATCCCGCCGAGATCAGTGCCGGGCTGCAGCGGTTGGCGGGGGCTCCTCCCTTGTCGCTGGGAGGTTCGCCGGTTCGCGAGTTCGTGGACCTGGCCGATGGGTATCTGGGGTTGGAGTCGACGCCCGGGTATCGGTTGCAGACCGAGCGCGGCGACAGGGTCGTGGTGCGTCCGTCGGGTACCGAGCCGAAACTGAAGTGCTATCTCGAGGTCATCGAAAGGGTTCATGGACGCGAACACGTCGCGGACGCGAAGTCCGCGGCTGCCGCGCGCCTGGAGGCGATCAAGCAGGAGTTGACGGCCGGTCTGGGGTTTTAGGGCCCTCCGATTCAGGGCTGCCGGTACTGGTTGCGTGGCTGACGAACGCGTCTGCCGGATTATCGAGTTCAGTTTGGTAGCTATAGGTGACCAAACTGAACTCGATAATCGTG
>NZ_JAVTWX010000038.1:0-2615 GCF_032229645.1 Brooklawnia sp. | reverse complement strand
ATGGTTGTCTTCCGAGCAAGAATGACGACCATCTACCACTCACTGACGGCTGTGGCCGCGATTATGGATCGCCACCCCGGGTTGGCTGGCGCGGTCGCAGAACAGATAAGGGACGTGTTGACAGATGCGGGCGCCCAACGGATCCTCGGGCGCGAAGGTAAGCAGGTTCGAAACCGGTGCGTCCATTACTCCATTCACGACACGAGCCTCATCCTTCAGCCGCGACTGCCCATGTTCGGCCTCGTGGAGGCTGTGTACCCAGGAATGACATGGGGCGACATGAATCGGGATGTCCTGACTACTACGGAAGCTCTGGCTGGGGCTCTTTCAAAATGGTGAAGGCAACGGGCCAGATCGTTATCCTGCTGTGTTGAGACGACCTACTCCTGGGGGACGACAACGATTCGCCGATGGTGCTCTCCGCGCAGTTCTCATGGGGACCTGGCCGCTATTCGATCCAGTTGACCGATGTTTCGTCTCTAACGTCCATGCGAGCCAAGCGGTTTTCACCTTCGGGGCAACGCCGCTGTGGCTAGGCGTTGTCCCTTTCCGTTCTCCCTGAGATCAGTTGGTTTTGGGACTGTGGACAAACGTATTTGACGACACGAACTTCCAATCATTCTCCGTGAGACATCAACTCACGGAAGGGGACGATCGTGTCGAGGCTTCATGATGCGCTTGGTTTGGATGAATTGTTGGAGGCAGCCGAGGCCGCTATTCCTGGTTGGGGATTGATCCATTCCGATCTCGGCGATCTGCGGACTTTGGATGATGTGGTGGCGGCGTCCCGGACGGGTTCCCCGCGGGCCCGCGATGACGTGTTGTTCGCGCTGGCGCGGCTCGCGTCGGTCGATGGCGCTGACGATCGGTGGGCCGCCGCGGTGTTGTGCCATCTGCTGGTGCCGGGGGTGATCGCGAAGCTGAGCCGGTTGCAGCTGCCTGCGCCTGCGCGGACCATCGATCAGCTCGCTGCCGGGCATTTGTGGATGTTGTGCCGCACCTTCCCCGGTGATGCGCGTCCGAAGGTTGCGCCGATGATCGTGTGGAAAGTCCGCAGGGCCGTGCTGGCTGACCTGGGGGTTTCGGATCGCGGCGGCGACAAGACATGGGCGAACACGACCGTGGTCGATCACACCCAGCTCGACTATCTGGCCGAACCCGTCGCTTGCGATGAACCTGATCCCGAGATCGCTGATCTGCTGCAGCTATCGCTGACCGACGAGTTGATCACCTGGGAACAAGCCCGACTGCTGGTCATGCTGATGCGTATCGCCGAGGACGCTGTGCCGAAGCGCGCGACCCGGCATGGGCTGTTGTCACAGGAGGCCTCCCGTCGGGTCGGTGATGAGCTGGGGATGGGCGCGAGCACGGTCCGCGCCAAGGCTGGCGTAACGCTGAACGCGTTGCGTGAGGCGACTCTTCGGGCTGCCTGATGTTCATGATTGTCCAGACCAGCTACGACTTCTCCTGCTTGGTCCAGTGTCCCGCCTGGCGGCATCACTCACTCCGCTGGAAATCGGGCCCTTTGAGAGCCGGTGTTCCGGCGGAGGGTGAGCCGTCATTCCGCTGTTGGGTGAGCCGGATACGTCGGCACATCTTTCATCCGTCTGGTGGGTTACCGGGAGCCTTTGGCACGGCTGGCCAGATCTGCCTGAGTTTCTTCCCGGCCCGGCTGAGCAGGACCGCCCATCGCTGGGCATGGGTTGGTGGGGAAGGAGTGGTCCAGTGAAACAGACCGAGATTGACCGGCTGGTCCGGGTGGCCGGTGGCGAGGACGAGGCCGTCCGCAGTTTGGAGACTGCGGTCGCAGACTTGCGGGCGGTCAAGGACGCTCAGGCGGTGCTGCGGGAGTTGCCTGCCGAGGATTTGCGGCATGCGTTGGAGTCGAGGAGCCGCGCCGTGTTGCGGGTGGTGTCATGACTACCGTCAGCGTGCCCGAGTTGCAGCGGGCCTGGCAGGCTCTCCAGGCTGGCCATTTCGCCGAGCCGCCCACCGGACCGGCACCTGAGTGGTTGCCTGATCGGCCGGTGATTCCGGTGTCGGGTGTTCACGGGCAATGCGGCGCCTCCACGGTCGCGCTGGCTCTGACCACTCTGCTCGCGCCTGCCCGGCTGGTCGAGTGCGCGTCCGGGCCGACGTGCGGCCTGACTGCTGCGTCCGCGAAAGAACTCGGCCCTTGCAGCCAGGGGTGGACGCGTGGTCTGCGCGGCGATGTCATGATCGATCGCAGTTATGAGATCCGGTTGGACGCCAACGAAGTGCCGATGCCAGCAGACCTCGATCGGGCGGTTGACCGCACGGTGGTCGATGTCGGCTGGGATCCGACCCACGTGCTCGCCACTAGGTCTTGGCTCTCGACGCTGCTGCTCGAATCTGGTCCGGCCGTGCTGGTGGCGGAGATGAGCGTCCCGGGTTTGCGGCGGTTGGAGAACACTCTGAGCCTGCTGCCCGACACCACAGCTATTGCGGCCGTTGTCGGTCCGCCGGTCAAGCGCTGGCCGAAGCAAGTGATGGGCTCGGCGGGCACCCTCACCAGGCAACTGATCGACGAGGACCGGCTGGTCAGTATCCCCGTTGTCAGCTCGCTGCGGCAGGCCGGGCTCACCCCGGAACCG
>NZ_JAVTWX010000037.1:0-14861 GCF_032229645.1 Brooklawnia sp. | reverse complement strand
GACGGCGACGTGCAGTCCGACACTGTTGCCCAGGGCTTCGGTTCGCTGGGTCTGATGACCTCGGTGCTGATGAGCCCGGACGGCAAGACCGTCGAGGCGGAGGCCGCGCACGGTACCGTCACCCGGCACTTCCGCCAGCACCAGCAGGGCAAGGCCACCTCCACCAACCCGATCGCGTCCATCTACGCCTGGACCGGCGGGCTGAAGCATCGCGGCAAACTCGACGGCACCCCCGAGGTGACCGCCTTCGCCGAGACCCTCGAGCAGGTCTGCGTGCAGACCGTGGAGTCCGGCAAGATGACCAAGGATCTGGCGCTACTGGTCGGCCCCGATCAGGAATGGCTCACCACCGAGGAGTTCCTGGCCGCACTGGACGAAGGACTGGCCGCTCGTCTGGCCTGACGCCACCGCACAAGAGAGCTGCTCGTTGAGTGACCCCGGTAGAATCGCCGGAGTGAGTGATCATGCCTGACCTGCTCGTTTCTATCGGGATCATCTTCGTCCTGCTCTTCGTCGGTTTCCTCTTCTCGGCGGCCGAGATGGCATTGGTGACGCTGCGCGACTCGCAGATTCAGCGTCTGCAAACCAAGGGCAAGCGCGGCCAAGCCATCATCGCGCTGACCGGGAATCCGAACCGCTTCTTGTCCTCGGTGCAGATCGGCGTCACGCTGGCCGGGTTCTTGTCGTCCGCATTTGGCAGCGATTCGCTGGCCGGCAGCTACCTGGCCCCATGGTTCACCAGCCTCGGCCTGGCGCCCGGATTGTCGAGCGTGCTGGCAGTGATCGTGGTGACCGCGATCATCTCGTTCTTGTCGATCGTGCTCAGCGAACTCACCGCCAAGCGGCTGGCGATGCAGCGTCCCGAAGAGTTCGCCCTCGCGCTGGCCCCGATGGTGAGCGCGATCGCGAAGATCGCCACCCCGCTGATCTGGTTGATAGACAAGTGCACCAACATCATGGTGCGCATCCTGGGCGGCGATCCCGAAGCCGGTAAGGAAGCAGTCACCGAGGACGAACTGCGCTCAATGGTGGCCAATGCCGACATGCTGGGCGACGAGGAACGCCGGATCGTCGATGACGTCTTCGATGCCGGCGACCGAAGCCTGCGCGAGGTGATGGTGCCGCGCACCGAGGTCGACTTCCTGCCCGGAGATATGACCGTCTACCAGGCGATTCGTCTGGTCCAGGGCAATCAGCGGTCGCGCTATCCGGTCACCGACGGTTCCCCCGACCAGGTCGTCGGTTTCTTGCACGTGCGCGACCTGATGGGCCTCGACACCGTGTCCCGGCAGGCTCCGGTCAAGCAACTCGCGCGTCCGGTTCTCAACCTGCCGGAGACTGTCAAGGTACTTCGCGCGCTCACCGAGATGCGCAGAGAGTCGTCGCATCTGGCCATCGTCCGCGACGAATACGGCGGCACAGCCGGCATCGTCACCATGGAAGACCTGATCGAGGAGCTCATCGGCGACATCACCGACGAGTACGACGTGGTGGACGATGACCAGATCAAACACGAGATGGTTTCCGACCTGGAAGGCCTGATCTCGTTGGAGGACTTCGCCGACCGTACCGGCTACGAGATTCCCGAAGGACCCTACGACACCCTGGCCGGATACGTGATGTGCCGGCTGGGGCGGGTGCCGAAGCTGAACGACGCGATCATGGTGGAGCTGCCCCCCGAGAACGCGCCGGAGGACTCGCTGCAGCTGACGCGATTCTCAATGCGCGTCTCCGAGATGGACGGCCACCGCATCGCCTGGGTCGACATCACCCGGCTCGAAGACATCGGCACCGATGCCGCCGCGGATGCCGCAACCGCTGGCAAGGAGCCGATGGACGACAATGAGCGCGCCCGCCGTCACGACAGCCAGGTGCGCCGTCAGCTGGCCGAGGCCTCTCAGGCGGCCGATGAGGCCGAGCCGGGCATCTGAGACCCTGCTGGCCTCCTCAGCCGACCACTCGCAGTCCGGATGTGACGACCTCGACCACGGCCGCGTGATCATCGCGTTCGACCGGCACCGCGGAGAAAAACCAGGTACGCAGCGGGGCGCTGTCGATCACGATCACCCGCAATCGTGATCCCTTGGTCTCCAGTCGCGGGTCGTCGAAGCGGACGATGAAATCCGCTTGGGTGGCGCTGACATCGTCGATGGTGATTGTCTGCTCGGCGTAGTCGTCCATCGTGACATCGACCGACGCGTAGAACCCGCTGGTCAAGATGCACTGAGCCATCATGCGGGCGGTGTTGGAGGTGCTGGTGAAGTGGGGATCTGCCAGGATCCCGATTGTCATCGATGATAGCCATGGCTTCTGGTAGGGCAGCCGTTGTGTATATCCCCAGCCAACACTGCCCAGTGGCATCCGGGAGTCGGATTGCGGGCCATTCCAATCCGTGCCCGGCGACGGCATCGACAACGGGCCAACCGTCAGCGGGTCTGTTCGCGGCGTGGGCATGGAGCCGACCGCTGCTGGTGCGCAGTTCGACGGGGCCGCGCTACCCGGATCTGGTGTCGGCGCCGATGTCTCGTCCCAGCCGCTCACCGTGGGCGTGGACGAGTTGGTGTCCTCGATGATCGGTCCCGGGTCTTGTCTATTGATCCGGATGACCATCAGCAGCACCGCGACCGCCGCGAGGACGGTGACAGCGACGATCATCCACGCCCGGCCGCCGCGACCTCTGCTCGGGGCGGGGCGCCCGGCACCGGGCGAGGCAGGCCGGACATCGTTGGTCCACTGCCTGCCGTCCCAGCGCCGGAGCCGACCCGAACCTGCGGGGTCCGGGTACCAGCCCGGCTGACTCATCGGTTCCAACCCGAATTGATCAGGCGTCGATCATCGTCCCGGACAAGTAGTCCGCGTAGGCCGGCAGATCGAGTTGCCCGCTGCCGGAGACGCCGATCAGCACGACCTGGCCGGCGGCATCGTCCTCGGCAGCCCGCAGATGAGCCACCGCGCCGGCGATCGCGTGATTCGACTCGGACGCCGGGATAATGCCCTCGGCCTTGGCGAAGAGCACACCCGCCGCGAAGGCGTCCCGCTGCTTGATCGCCACCGCGTCCAGCAGTTTCTGATCGTAAGCGGAGCTGACCAGCGGAGACATGCCGTGATAGCGCAGCCCGCCGGCGTGCACCGAGGCAGGGACGAAGTCTGCGCCGAGGGTATACATCTTCAACAGGGGAGTGAAGCCGCCGGTGTCGCCGAAGTCGTACCGGTACTCGCCCTGGGTGAGTGACGGCGCAGCGGCCGGTTCACAGGCCTGCACATGCACCGAGGCGCCCGCCGTCAGGTTCTCGTGCAGGAAGGGGAAGCTCAGACCAGCCAGGTTCGAACCGCCACCGGCGCAGGCGAAGAGATGATCGGGTAGCCGTTCGCCGACCAGCTCCAGCTGAGCCAGCGTCTCCAGACCGATCACTGTCTGATGCAGTGTGACGTGGTTGAGCACGCTGCCCAGCGAGTAGTTCGCCTCCGGGTCACCGGCGGCGACCTCGATCGCCTCGCTGATCGCCATCCCCAGCGATCCGGTCGTATCGGGGAACTTCTCGCGGAGCCGGCGTCCGATCTCGGTGCCCTCCGACGGGCTCGGCGTCACATGTGCGCCGAAGGTCTCCATCTGCATCCGGCGGTAAGGCTTGGTCTCGTAGCTGTTGCGCACCTGCCAGACGTCGCAGGTCAACCCGAAAGCCTGGCAGGCGAAGGCCAGCGCGGCACCCCACTGCCCGGCGCCGGTCTCGGTGCACAGCCGCTTGATGCCGGCCTGCTTGTTAAAATAGGCCTGCGCCACCGACGAGTTGGTCTTGTGGCTGCCGACCGGTGAGGCACCCTCGTACTTGAAGTAAATCTTCGCCTTGGTGCCCAGCGCCTTCTCGAAGCGGTGTGCCCGGTACAACGGCGAGGGACGCCACAGGCGGTAGATATCGCGCACCTCATCGGGAATCGGGATCCACCGCTGCGTGCTCACTTCCTGGGCGATCAACGCCTCCGGGAAGATCGCCGCCAGATCCGCCGGCCCGGCGGGCTGCTTCGTCGCGGGATTCAGTGGCGGCGGAGGAGGAGTCGGAAGATCGGGAGTGAGGTTATACCAGTGCGTGGGAATCTGGTCCTCGGGCAGCAAAATCTTGGTGCGCTCATCGGTCATGGCTTGAGGCTAGCTGATGGCTGAACTATGTTCGCCGTGCGATCATCAGGAGGTCTTTCGTGCATAGGCTACGTCCGCTGTTGTCTGTCCTGGCCGCTGTGGCCCTCGTCGGATGCGCGAGCGGCCCGGGCGCTGGCCCGACCGGCTCGTCCACCCCGACACCCACGCCGGGGGCGTTCAAGGCCTGCATGGTCGCCGATGAGTCCGGTTTCGACGATGGCGGAGCCAATCAGCAGGCCCACAACGGTCTGATACAGGCCGCCACCGACCTGAAGATCCTGGTCGGCCAGGCGCAGGCCGACGCCGAGAGCGACTACGCCTCCTCGATCGCCTCGCTGGTCGGTGCGCAATGCTCGCTGGTCGTGACGGTCGGTGCCCAGCATGCCGCCGATACCCAGACCGCCGCCCAGACCAATCCTTCGGTGAAGTTCTTGCTCGTGGATGCCCAACCCGCCGAGCCCCGGCCGAACCTCAAACCGCTGCTCTTCGACCTGGCAGATGCTGCTTTCCTGGCGGGCTATGTCGCTGCGGCCCAGACTCCGAGCGGCACCGTGGCCCTCGGCGAGCAGACTGACGAGCCCTACCGCAACGGTTTCGCGGCCGGTGTCGACTATTTCAACCAGACCAAGGGCGCCGCCGTCCAGGTCGCCGCTGACCCGTCCGGCGGCACCGATGGCGTGCGCAAGATGGTGGACGCCGCGGTCATCAGCGCCGTTGGCGAGGCCGCGCTAGGCCAGTTCAGCAGCGCACCGTACTACGGGACTCTGAAGGACGGCGGGGTCGACATCGTCCCGCTGGACAGTTCGGCCGGCGACGAACTCAAGACCGATGTGGAGACCCTGCGCGCGGCGCTGATAGCCGGCTCGGTCACCCCGCCGGCAGCGGGTTAAGTAGGCTGTCGAGCCATGACAAAGGGATTGACCGCACTCGCCGGCGCCCTGCTGGCACTCACTCTCACCGGCTGCGCCCAGCCACCGGTCACGACTACCAGCAGTGCTGTCGAACCGGACGCTCCCGCCGGGCCGAGCTTCAAGGCCTGCCTGCTCACGGATGCGGGCAGTGCGTCGGCCGGCAGCCCGGCGCAGCAGGCCATCGACGGACTGGACCGGACGCAACGCGAACTCGCCATCGAGACGGATTCGGTCACCGCCGACTCATCCGCCGATTACCCGCGGGTGCTGCAGTCGCTGGTCGATGCTCAATGCTCGATCGTGGTCGCGCTCGGCTCCGGCATGGCGAACTCGGTCGAGGCCGCCGCCAAGACGAACCCCGGCGTGCAGTTCGCGCTGATCGATGCCATCCCGAACTCTGCCCCGGCCAACCTGCGTCCGGTGCTGTTCAGTGTCCAGGAGTCGTCTTTCCTGGCCGGCTACGCCGCTGCAGCGCGCTCGACCAGCGGCAAGGTCGGCGTCTTCGGGGCACTCAATGTGCCCGCGGTCACCATCTATATGGACGGCTTCGTGCAGGGCGTCGGCTACTTCAATCAGGCCAAGGGAGCGCAGGTGCAGGCCCTCGGCTGGAAGGTGGACGCGCAGGATGGCACCTTCGTCCGCTCGGACAGCGCGCCCTTCTCCGACACCGCAGCCGGGCGAACAGCTGCCGAATCCCTGACGGCTCAGGGTGCGGACGTGATCGTGGCGGTCGCCGGCGACTCGGGCCAAGGTGCTCTACAGCTCGCGTCCGAGGACAGCGGCCTCAAGGTGATCTAGACCGACAGCAACGGTTGTCTCGCGCAGGCCGGCTATTGCGCCCAGCAGTTGGGCTCGGTCGTGAAAGATCGCGGCACGGCCATCTTTGAGCTGATCCGTGCCGACCAGGACGGCCGCAGCTCCTCGGGTGTCTTCACCGCAGGTCTGCGCAACGGCGGAACCTCACTGGTTCAGGCCCAGGATGGCGAGTTCGGACCCGAACTGACCGCCGAGTTGGACGCGATCGCCAAGAAGATCATCGACGGTTCGATCACGGTGACCTCCCCTGCCGCCATAGGGTGACCTTCGTCAGCCCGTGGGTCACGGGTCGAATGAACCCCCTAGACTGGTCGTGATAGCGCGAGAAGGGCGGACGAATGACCGAGGCGAGGCCGCAGGAGCTGGCACAGTCCGTTTTGGAGGTGCCGGCGAAAGCAGCGATCTTCCTCACGGTCACAGTTCGGGATGGCGCCGAGCAGGACCTGCGGGAGGCACTCGCAGACGTGCCGGGGCTCAAACGCTCGGTCGGTTTCCGGATCCCCGAGGCAGGGCTCAGCTGCGTGGTGGGTATTGGGTCGCGATTATGGGATCGTGCCTTTACCGATCTGCCCAAGCCGGCCGGTCTGCATCCGTTTGTTCCGCTGACCGGCCCGGTGCACTCGGCGGTCGCCACCCCCGGCGATGTCTTCTTCCATATTCGCGCCATCCAGCCTGACCTCTGCTTCGAATTGGCTCGCCAGCTGATGCTCCACTTCGACGCACTGGTCGATGTTGTCGACGAGGTACACGCCTTCCGCTACTTCGACGAACGCGATCTGCTCGGTTTCGTCGACGGCACCGAGAGTCCCGAACCCCCGGTCGACGACGTCGCCGCGGCACTGGTGGCCGACGATCCGGTCTTTAACGGATCGAGCTATCTCATCGTCCAGAAGTACTTGCACGATCTGACCGCGTGGGAGTCGCTGTCGGTCGAACAGCAGGAGCGCGTCATCGGACGCACCAAGCTCAGTGACATCGAACTGCCGGACGATATCAAGCCGTCGAACAGTCATGTGGCGCTCAATGTGATCACCGATGCCGATGGCAACGAGCGGCAGATCGTCCGAGACAACCTGCCATTCGGGCGCGTGGGCGAGGCCGAGTTCGGCACCTACTTCATCAGCTATGCCGCCGACGTTGCCGTCACCGAGCAGATGCTCACCAATATGTTCATCGGGAATCCGGTGGGCAATTACGACCGCATCCTCGACTTCTCGACGGCGGTCACCGGCTGCCTCTTCTTCGTCCCGCCGGCCGGTCTGTTGGACGATCCGGAATCCTATGGCACCCCCGCTGTGACCGAGCAGACGACAGAAGCAACCCATTCATCAAAGACCGACGGCTCGCTGGGCATCGGCAGCTTGAAAAGGAGTGGTTCGAAATGAACAACCTGCATCGTGAGCTCGCCCCGATCTCGCAGGGGGCCTGGGAACAGATTGAGGACGAAGCCCGTCGCACCTATGAGCGCTGGATCGCCGGCCGGCGAGTGGTCGATGTCAGTGGCCCCGATGGCACTGAGCTGTCGGCGGTCGGCACCGGGCATCTGAGCCCGATCGAGGCGGTGGCGTCAGGGGTCCTCACCCGGCAGCGCGACGCCAAGCATGTCGTCGAGCTGCGGGTGCCCTTCCGGGTGACCCGGGAGGCGGTGGACGATGTCGAGCGCGGCTCCGAGGACTCCGACTGGCAGCCGGTCAAGGATGCCGTTCAGCAGATCGCGCTGGCTGAGGATCGCGCGATCTTCCACGGTCTGGCATCGGCGGACATCGAGGGCATCGCGCAGACCAGCAGCAACGAGCCGGTCAGTGCGCCCAGCGATGTGGACGACTTCCCCGAGGCGGTAGCGCATGCGGCCACCGAGCTTCGGCTGGCCGGTGTGGGCGGCCCCTACAGCCTGCTGCTCTCGGCCGGCCTGTACACGGACGTATCGGAGACCAGCGTTCATGGCTACCCCATCGTCGATCACCTGGCGCGGATGCTCGACGGCGAGATCATCTGGGCGCCGGGGCTCGAAAGCGGCGGTCTGCTGGTCACCACCCGCGGCGGCGACTACGAACTGCACCTGGGACAGGACCTGTCGATCGGCTATCTCTCGCACGACGCCGACAGCATCGAGCTCTACCTTCAGGAGTCGTTCACCTTCCTGGCCTATACCGCGGAGGCCAGCGTGGTATTGGAGATCTCTGGCGACGACGACTGAGCCTGGGCGGTGGGCCGCTGGGAAGAGCTGCAGTCTGCGGCTCGCGAGATGACCGCACGTGCTTACGCCCCGTATTCGGGCTACCGGGTCGGGGCGGCCGGGGTGACGGCCGACGGACGTATCGTGGCCGGCTGCAACGTCGAGAACGCGTCGTACGGTGTGACGCTGTGCGCCGAATGCGGACTGATCTCGCAGCTAATGGCGACCGGTGGCGGACGCCTGGTGGCGTTCTGCTGCGTGGATGCATCCAGCAAACCGGTGATGCCGTGCGGACGCTGCCGCCAGCTGCTGTGGGAACATGGCGGAGCCGATCTCGAGCTGTTGACCCCGCTCGGAGTACGGACGATGGCCGAAATCCTGCCGCAGGCCTTCGGCCCCGATGACCTGATGCGCTAGCGTGTCGGACGTGATCATCGCTGCCGCCGACGGTTCGTCCTTGTCAAACCCCGGTCCTTCGGGCTGGGCCTGGTACATCGACGACGACTGCTGGCATGCGGGCGGCTGGCCGAAGGGCACCAACAACAAAGGGGAGCTGTTCGCCGTCCTCGATCTGCTGCGCTCAACCGCTCAGGTCGCCGATCAGCCGCTGAAGATCCTGTGCGACAGCCAGTACGTGATCAATGCGGTGACCAGGTGGATGCCGGGCTGGAAACGCAAGGGCTGGAAGAAGGCCGACGGTCAGCCGGTGCTCAACCAGGATCTGATGAAGGCGCTGGACGAAGCCCTGGTGGGTCGCGACGTCACCTTCGAATGGGTCAAGGGACATGCCGGGCATGCCATGAATGAGGCCGCGGACGAACGAGCGCGGGCGGCGGCAACCGCCTATCGCGACGGCACCTCGGTCGATCACGGCCCGGGATTCGGTCCGGCGGACGCCAACGGGTCTGTCATCGAAGAGATCCCGGTCACGTCGACTACCGGCAGTGCACCGTCGAAGACATCAGCGACGCATCGATCCGCCGAACAAGCAGGTCGGCCGCAGCCTGCCTCGGAGTCGTCCCAGCCGATGCTCGGCGTCGAATTCGATCCCGACATCGACGCAGTGATCGGCTTCGAGAAGGAATTGCTCTTAGACAAGGTGCGCAGCGACTCGAACCGGGTGCGCGAGTTGCTGCATCCGCAGTTCAGCGAGTTCGGATCGTCCGGCCGCATCTGGACCCGGAACCGACTGCTTGCCGAGATCGCGCCGATGCCGGTGCGGGTCGGCTTCGAGCCGATCGCCTCCGACAAGCTGGCCGACGATGTCATCTTGTTGCGCTGGCGAGCGGTTGGTGCACACAACAGCTGGCTGCGCAGTTCGGTCTGGCAGCGCATGGACGGCCGTTGGCGGCTGCTCTTCTCGCAGGGGACTCAGGTTCCCTGAGTCCTGATCGATTCCGTCGCTCATATTTCCGGTTCCCATCGGCTAGGCTATTTTCGTTGCCGAGGCCGACCAGTCATCAGCGGAGATGAGGCCTCCCCGGTTCTGAAGACCGAGGATTCTGATCTTCGATCGCATTGGTGTCAGCGAAGACACGCAGCCACTGCGGTGACTCGAAGCGCGGTGCAAAGCACGATATAGCTTCCGTCTGTTGGAACCCAAGGAGTCATCGTGGACCAGTCAGCCCGTTACGCCGATCTCAATTTGCGCGAGCAGGACCTCATCGAAAGCGGTCGGTTCATTCTCTGTGCCTACAAACTCAAGCCGAAGCCCGGCACCGGTTATTTGGAGGCCGCTGCGCACTTCGCCGCCGAATCGTCCACGGGAACCAATGTGGAGGTCTCGACGACCGACGATTTCACCAAGGGCGTGGACGCGCTCGTCTATCAGATAGATGAGGCGTCGGAGGAAGTGCGGATTGCGTATCCACTGGAATTGTTCGACCGGAATATCATCGACGGCCGGATGATGCTGGTCTCTTTCCTCACGTTGACCATCGGTAATAACCAGGGCATGGGCGACATCGAGTACGCCAAGATGTACGACTTCTACGTTCCGAGACGCGCCATCGAATTGTTCGACGGCCCTGCCATGAACATCGCTGAGTTGTGGCGGATCCTCGGTCGTCCGGTCGAGAACGGTGGTTACATCGCCGGCACGATCGTGAAGCCGAAACTGGGCCTGCGTCCGGAGCCGTTCGCTCGGGCCTGCTACGAGTTCTGGCTGGGCGGCGATTTCATCAAGAATGACGAGCCGCAGGGCAACCAGGTCTTCGCCCCGCTGCGGCAGACCATTCCGCTTGTCTATGACGCGATGAAGCGGGCGATGGACGAGACCGGCGAAGCCAAGCTGTTCAGCGCGAACATCACTGCCGACGACCACGCCGAGATGATCGCCCGCGGCGAGTTCATCTTGCAGGTCTTCGGCCCGGACGCGGACAAGGTGGCCTTCTTGGTAGACGGTTTCGTCGGAGGGCCCGGCATGATTACCACTGCTCGGCGCAACTTCCCGAGGCAGTTCCTGCACTACCACCGGGCCGGTCACGGCATGGTCACCTCGCCCAGTTCGAAGCGCGGCTACACCGCCTATGTGCTCGCCAAGATGGCCCGTCTGCAGGGCGCGTCCGGCATTCACGTCGGCACGATGGGGCACGGCAAGATGGAGGGGGCCGCCGATGACAGAGCGATCGCCTATATCATCGAGCGCGAGGAATATGCGGGCCCTGCCTACTTCCAGAAGTGGTATGGAATGCGGGCGACCACGCCGATCGTTTCGGGCGGTATGAATGCACTGCGCTTACCCGGATTCTTCGCCAATCTCGGGCATGCCAATGTGATCAATACCGCCGGTGGCGGCTCTTATGGCCACATCGATGGCCCTGCTGCCGGGGCGCTCTCATTGCGGCAGGCCCACGACTGCTGGGCAGCGGCCGCCGATCCGGTGGATTGGGCCAAGGGTCATCGCGAGTTTGCGCGTGCCTTCGAGTCCTTCCCCGGTGATGCCGACCGGCTCTTCCCGGGTTGGAGAGAGCAGCTCGGCGTTGTCGGCTGACGGCTAGCGGCTATCAGGAGAGCCCGATGGCATCTAGAACCCTGACCCAGTATCTCTTGGACTTCGGCGCGCGCGAGAAGGGAGGTGAATTCGCGCAGATCTTGAGTGCGGTCTCAGTGGCGATCAAGTTGACTGCGTCGACAGTCGCGCGCGGTCCGCTGATTGTCGACCAGGCCGGCAGTCAGCTACCCAGCGAGGAGCAGGTACGGCGCGCGTTGCGGCGGCAAGCCACCAACGCGCTGCTCGCTCAGACCGAATCTTTGGATCAACTGGCGGGTATTTCGATCGCGGGATCGACCAAGATCCAGCAGGTCAATGCCGATGGTCGCTACCTGTTGTTGTTCGAGGCGATGCATGGCATGACGAACTTGGCCGACAATCTGCCGGTCGGATCGGCCTTCTCGGTGCTCGAGCGACAAACCCGCGGTCCATGCACCGCCGACGACTTCTTGCAGCCGGGCACGAACCAGCTGTCTGCTGGGGTGGCGCTCTATGGTCCCAGAACGGTGCTGACCTTGACCACCGGCGAAGGCGTCGATGGGTTCACCCTGGATCGTGAGGTAGGGAACTTCGTCTTGACCGGCCCCCGGCTGATGATCCCGCCGGAGCGTCCGGTATTCGCGATCAACGCCACGGAAGCTCCACACTGGCCTGCTCCGGTGAAGCGCTACGTCGAGGAGTGCGTGCTTGGCGCCGAAGGACCGAGAGGTCGCGACTATACGATGCGCTGGAACGCGTCCGCGTTGGTCGGGGCCTACCGCGTCCTGACCAGCGGTGGGCTCTTCCTCGTCCCGCAGACCGACAAGCCGGACGCCTGGCTGGCCCCGCTCTTGCACAACGCTGCACCGCTGGCCTTCCTCGCCGAGCAAGCTGGTGGCGCGGCGACCACGGGTATCCAACGTGTGCTCGAGGTGGTGCCCGAGGGGCTCACTTCGCGGGTGCCACTATTCCTGGGTTGCGTCAGTGAGGTGGAGCGCATCCGGCGCTACTTCACCGAGGAGCGCGACGCCGATCGTGAGTATTCCCATCCGCTTTTCCGCAACCGCACCCTGTTCACCGACTGATCAAGCGACCCTTGAACCGAGGAAAACACCATGTCACGCAAGCATCCGGTGGTCGCGGTGACCGGCTCGTCCGGCGCCGGCACGAGCACGGTCACAGACACCTTCCAGCAGATATTCGCCCGCGAGTCTGTGACGGCAGCGATCGTCCGCGGTGATTCTTTTCACCGCTACGACAGGGCGGGGATGCGGCTAGCCGCTGAGGAGGCTGTGGCTGCCGGGCACGGCGAGTTCAGCCATTTCGGCCCGGATGCCAATCTCTTCCTCGAACTGGAGTCACTATTTCGGCAGTATGGCCAGACCGGCAGCGGTCGGGTACGTGAATACGTGCACGACGACCGTGAGGCCGCGGAATTCGGGCAGCAGCCCGGCACGTTCACACCATGGCGCGACCTGCCCGAAGGCACCGACCTGCTCTATTACGAGGGACTTCACGGCGCCGTCCAGACCGACACCGTGGATGTCGCCCGATACGCCGACTTGCGCATCGGGGTCGTACCGATCATCAATCTGGAGTGGATTCAGAAGCTGCACCGGGACCGCTCCGCGCGCGGCTATTCCACCGAGGCCGTGACCGACACCATCCTGCGGCGAATGCCCGACTATGTGCACTACATCTGCCCCCAGTTCGCCAACACTCACATCAACTTCCAGCGGGTCCCGATCGTGGATACCTCGAATCCGTTCATTGCCCGGTGGATTCCCACTCCGGACGAGTCGATGGTGGTGATCCGGTTCGCCGACCCACGCGGAATCGACTTCCCCTACTTGCGCTCGATGATCGATGGGTCGTTCATGTCCCGGGCAAACAGCATCGTGATCCCGGGTGGGAAACTCGATCTCGCCATGCAGCTGATCCTGACCCCGTTGATCTGGCGGCTGGTGCAGAATTCGGGCCGGTCATCGGCCGAGCCGAACGGGGGCCGTTGAACGGGGCCGGAAGCGCTTAACGCGCCTGAGTGCTCCCCAGATGGCTGTTTCATCCGCAAATGACGCCATTGAGGTGATCTAGGGAGCACTGAAGCACGTTGAGCCACTATGCCGCCGGTGGTCCGACGATTCACGACTGTCGGAATGGCCGCCCGCCCGGCCTCCCGCAGGCGGTGAACCGGGAACGACTCACTATTGTCGAGCCCCTAGACTGAACCCCATGTGCGCTCACATCCTTGCTACCGCTGCCTGGCCCTATGCGAATGGGCCGCGTCATATCGGGCACGTCTCCGGTTTCGGAGTGCCTTCGGACGTCTTCGCGCGGTTCATGCGAATGTCGGGCCACGATGTCTTGCTGGTCTCCGGGTCGGACGAACACGGCACCGCCATCCAGGTGAAGGCCGAATCCGAAGGGCTCACCCCGCAGCAGGCCGCTGACAAGTATCACCGCATCATCGTCGATGATCTGCAGGGGCTCGGACTCAGCTACGACCTCTACACCCGCACCACCACCGAGAACCACGCCAAGGTGGTGCAGGAGATGTTCCGCGTTCTGCATGCCAACGGCTACATCGTCGAGAAGACCCTGATGGGCGCGATTTCGCCGTCCACCGGGCGCACACTGCCCGACCGCTACATCGAAGGCACCTGCCCGATCTGCAAGTTCGAGTTCGCCCGGGGCGACCAGTGCGACAACTGCGGCAACCAACTCGATCCGATCGACCTGATCAACCCGCACAGCCGCATCAACGGAGAGACTCCGGAGTTCCGTGAGACCGAGCACTTCTTCCTCGACCTGCCGGCGCTGGCCGATCAGCTGAAGGAGTGGCTCGACACCCGCCGCGATTGGCGTCCGAATGTACTGAACTTCAGCTTCAACTACGTCAAAGAACTCAAGCCTCGCGCTATCACCCGTGACCTCGACTGGGGCGTTCGTATCCCGGTCGAGGGCTGGGAAGACGATGACATGAAGCGCATCTACGTGTGGTTCGACGCGGTCACCGGATACCTTTCGGCATCCATCGAATGGGCCAAGCGCACCGGCAATCCGGACGCCTGGCGCGCCTGGTGGACCGATGGCAATGCCCGCTGCTATATGTTCATGGGCAAGGACAATATTGTCTTTCACTCGGTGATTTGGCCGTCCATGCTGCTCGGTGTCAATGGTCAGGGCAGCCTCGGGGGCAAGCCCAGCGAGTGGTTCGGCACCCTCGATCTGCCGACCGAGGTCGTCAGCTCCGAATTCCTCACCATGAAGGGCTCGAAGGTCGACACCTCGCACGGTCATGTCATCTACGTCGGCGACTTCTTGCGCGAATTCGGTCCGGACTCGCTGCGCTATTACATCGCTGTGGCTGGTCCCGAGGCGCGAGACACCGATTTCACCTGGGACGAATTCGTCCGCCGAAACAACACCGAATTGGCCAACGAATGGGGCAACCTGGTCAACCGTTCGGTGTCGATGGCCAACAAGAACAACGGTTCCATCCCCCCGATTCATGAACTGCAACCGGTCGACCAGGCACTGCTGGACGCCAGCAAGGCGGCTTTCGATACCGTCGGCGCGTTGCTCGAGCAGCGTAAATTCAAGCAGGCCATCTCCGAGGCGATGCGGGTGGTCAGTTCGGCCAACCAGTACCTGTCGCAGACCGAGCCGTGGAAGCTGAAGGACGACACCGAGCGCCGCGATACCGTGCTGCACGTCGCGTTGCAGATCGTCTCGGACGCCAACACCTTGTTGACCCCGTTCCTGCCGCATTCGGCTCAGCGCGTCTTCGAACTGCTCGGCGGTGAGGGTGTTTGGGCTGCTCAGCCCGAGATTCACGAGGTGGACGAGGGT
>NZ_JAVTWX010000036.1:0-2684 GCF_032229645.1 Brooklawnia sp. | reverse complement strand
CAGCGTCATGATCACGATGATCGCGAACAGGATGAACGCGATCGCGGCGCCGCGGCCCCAGCGCTGCGACTCGAAGGCCGCCTGGTAGGACAGGAAGGCGGGGGTCAGAGTGGTCTTGGACGGCCCGCCCTGGCTGCCGGTGTAGATCTGGTCGAACACCTGCCAGGTCCCGATCAGGCCGAGCGTGATCACGGTGAACAGGGTCGGCCGCAGCAGGGGCACGGTGACGTACCAGAACCGCTGCCACACGCTTGCGCCGTCGACCATCGCCGCTTCGTCGGTGTCCTCGCCGATGGATTGCAGGGCGGCCAGGAAGAGCAGCATGAAGGTGCCCGAGGTGGTGAAGATCGCCATCATGATGAAGGCCGCCATCGCGATCGACGGCCCGGCGATCCACTCCCAGGTCGAGATGCCGAACAGCCCTGGCTGGCTGAGCGCCGCCGGCGCCTCGCCGCCACCCATCAGCAGGTGGAAGATGCCGCGGGGGTCGGCGAACCAGTTCGGGCCCTGGATGCTCAGCCAGGACAGCACCGCGTTGACCGCACCACTGGCCGAGAACAGGAAGAGCCAGAGCACGGTGATCGCCACCGTCGAGGTCACCGACGGGAAGTAGAACGCCGTCCGGAAGAAGCCCTTGCCCCGCAGCGCCCGCTTGTTGACCATGAACGCCAGGCCGAGCGAGATCGCCGTCTGCAGCGGGACCACGAACAGCACGTAGTACAGGTTGTTCCGGATCGCCGTGCCGAAGTCACGCGCGGCCAGCCCGCGGCCGCCGAGCATCTCGGCGTAGTGGGTGCCGCCGACGAAGTGCACGTTGGACGAGAACGGACTGCCGCGTCCGTTCCAGTCCGAGACGCTCACCCAGGCCGCCATGATCACCGGGACGAAGAGGAACAGGCCCAGGATCACCACCATCGGCGAGACGAAGAGCCACCCGGCCGCGGTCTGGTCACGGCTCCGCCGGCGCGGTGGCCGGGTGGCGGTACCCGTGGCCACGGCTCAGGCCCCGATCGCGGCCTGAAGGTCGGTCTGCGTGCCGTCCAGGATCGTCTTCGGATCGCTGCTGCCGAGCTTGGCGAGCTTGCTGTTCAACTCGGCCAGCACCGCCGCGACGCCCTCCTGGGCGGGCAGGTTCTGGGCGTACGCGGCACCATCGATGAACGGCTCCATGCCCGGGTTGTCCTGCTTGAAGGCCTCGGACGCCGACTGCACCGACGGCATCACGCCGAACGCCTTCGAGAAGGCCAGCTGCTGCTGCGTGGTGGTCAGGAACTCGACCAGGCTCTTGGCACCCTCCTTGTTGTCGGCGTCGGTGGCGATGCCCCAGCAGTTGGTGTACTGCAGGGTGCCCTGCTGGGCGCCGGCCGGCAGCGCGGCGACGGTGTAGTCGAGATCCTTGTAGTCCTTCTTGGCGCCGGTGATCCAGTTGCCCTCGATCACCATGCCGGCCAGGTTCTTGCCGAGCGCCTCGCCGCCCCAGCCCGCACCGACGTCGCTGTTCAGGGCCGCGACGCCGTCGTTCAGCATCTTCTTCACGAAGGCGAGGCCCTCGACGTTCTGGGGCGAGTTGGCGGTCGCCTTGCCGTCGGTGACCAGTCCTCCGCCGGCCTGGGCCATGAACACGCCGAGGCGCTGCACCTCATGGCTCACCACCAGACCCTTGACCTTGCCCTTGGTGAGCTTCTTGGCCACGGCCTCCAACTCGGCCCAGGTCGTGGGGACGTCGTTGTCGGTGAGGCCGGCCTCCTTCCACAGCTCGTTGTTGATCACCAGCGCGAGGGTGGAGAAGTCCTTCGGTGCGCAGTAGAACTTCCCGTCGACGGTGAACGCCTCCACCAGCTTCGGGTAGAAGTCGGCCTTGTTCGGCAGCGAGTCCCCGTAGGCCTCCAGCGACCCGTTGGCGACCCAGCCGGCCAGTGCGTCGGTGGACACGTACAGCAGGTCGTCCGGCTTGCCGCCGGTGAAGCCCTGGGTCGCCTGCTGGGTGAGATCCGAGGCGACCTTCACCTCGGCGGGGACGCCGGACTGCCGCGACCAGGCGGCCACGGCCTCCTTCACGGCATCGGTCTCGGCGGTGCCGGATGAGCCGATCAGCACCGAGACCGGGTTGGAGTTGGGTGAGCCGTTGCCCTGGCTCTGTTCGCCGCCCGGGTCGGCACCGCCGGAGCAGGCCGCGAGGGTGGCGAGGGCGATTGCGGACGTCGCGGCCAGACCGGCGCGCAGTGTGCGGATCTTCATGATGGGTTCCCTTCGTTGGGTGGAGGAGCGGTCCCTTCTGGGTGTGTCTGGACGACTGGTCAGGCTCAGGGGGTGAAACCCACGGGGTCGCGGATGACCAGCCGGGAGGGCAGCAACACCTGGCGATCGGGGAGCGGCCGCCCGTGGAGCTGGGCGACCGTCATCGCCACCAGGGTCGCCGCCGCCTGCTCGACCGGCTGGGCGACGCTGGAGATGCCCAGGGCCCCGGCCACCGGGGTGTCGTCGAAGCCGATCACGTCTCCGGTCGGCCGGCCGTCGCTGAACAGCCGCGAGACCGCGGCCAGCGCCAGCGAGTCGCTGGTGCAGACGATCGCCGTCGCTCCCGCGGCGAGCAGCTGGTCGGTGGCCTCGGCGCCCTGCTGGACGTTGTCCTCGGTGGCCGCCCTGAGCCCGTGCAGATCGAGGCCCGCCATGCCGCGCCGCCA
>NZ_JAVTWX010000035.1:0-2718 GCF_032229645.1 Brooklawnia sp. | reverse complement strand
ACGACCTGACCAAGCAGGCCGAGGCCTACCGCGCGATGTCGCTGCTGCTGCGCCGCCCGCCGGGCCGCGAAGCCTATCCCGGTGACGTCTTCTATTTGCACTCCCGCCTGCTGGAGCGTTGCGCCAAGCTCTCCGACGCGTTGGGCGGCGGCTCGATGACCGGCCTGCCGATCGTCGAGACCAAGGCGAACGACGTCTCGGCATACATCCCGACAAACGTGATCTCGATCACCGACGGACAGATCTTCTTGCAGTCCGATCTGTTCAACGCGAACCAGCGTCCGGCCGTCGACGTCGGCATCTCGGTCTCGCGTGTCGGTGGCGCCGCGCAGACGAAGGCGATGAAGAAGGTCTCCGGCACCCTGAAGATCTCGCTTGCGCAGTACCGCGACATGCAGGCGTTCGCGATGTTCGCCTCCGATCTGGACGATGCCTCGAAGCGTCAGCTGGAGCGCGGCGCCCGTCTGATGGAGTTGCTGCGTCAGCCGCAGTACAGCCCGATGCCGATGGAGGAACAGACCACGGTGATCTGGGCCGGCACCACCGGCCAGCTGGACGAGGTGCCGGTGGAAGACGTGCAGCGGTTCGAGACCGAATTCCTCGATAGCCTGCGGCACGGGTCGGATCTGCTGGACACCATCGCCCAGACCGGTGTCTTCGGAGATGCCGAGTTGGAGCTGGCGAGGTCTCGGATGGCGTCATTCAAGAAGACCTTCCGCACCGCCTCCGGCGCGCTGCTCGGTGAGGTCGAGGCCGATGATGTCACCGACTCCGACATCGAGCAGCAGCAGATCAAACGGAATCGGAGCTGACCTATGGCGGCAACCCTGCGGGAACTGAGGGAACGTCGCAACTCTGTGGCCGCGACGATGAAGATCACCAAGGCCATGGAGCTGATCGCGGCGTCCCGGGTGAATCGAGCCGAGGCCAAGGCGCAGTCGGCGCGCGAGTACACCCTCGAACTACACCGTGCCGTCAGCGCGGTCTCCAGCTTCGCTCAGGTCGATCATCCGCTGACCCGTGAGCACCGTGAGCGCAAGCGTTCCGCGGTGCTGGTGATCAGCAGCGACCGCGGCCTGGCCGGGGCCTACCCCGGCAACGTCACGCGAGCGGCAGAGGGGCTGATCAATCTCCTCCAGTCCAAGGGCATCGAGATCGACCTCTATACGGTCGGCAAGAAGGCGATGGAGTACTTCGCCTTCCGCAACGTTCCGGTTGTGCACTCGTGGTTCGGTTTCGGTGAAGCACCGCATTACGAGCACGCCCGTGAGGTCGGACAGGTACTCATGGAGCGCTTCTTGACCCATCAGGACGCGGGCGGCGTGTCCGAACTGCATGTGGTCTATACACAGTTCAACTCGCTGGTCTCGCAGCGGGTGCGGATCGTCCGGCTGCTGCCGTTGCTGGTGGTGGACTCGGACGAGAACGACGGCGAGGAGGAGATCGGCCCCGATGTCGCGGTGCCGGCGGGCGGCATCGCCCCCGACTACGCATTCGAGCCGGACGCCGAAACCGTGCTGAACGCTTTGCTGCCGATGTACATCATCGACTCGATCAAGTTCATGCTCCGTCAGTCGGCCGCGTCCGAACTGGCGAGTCGTCAGCAGGCCATGCATTCGGCAACCGACAATGCGCAAGAGCTGATCCGGGAACTCACCCGGCAGGCCAATCAGGCGCGTCAGGCCGAGATCACCCAGGAAATCAACGAAATCGTCGGTGGCGCTGGCGCGCTGTCGGCATCGTGATAGGAGCGCTGAATCCATGACAGCCACCACCGTCGCCCCCGCCGCGCCGGATTCCACGACCGGCGATGGCCGCGTGACACGCGTCATCGGCTCGGTCATCGATGTCGAGTTTCCCGCCGACCGAATTCCACCGATTTACAACGCGCTCACCGTTGACGCCGGTGTCGGTGACCAGCGTCGTGCGATCACCATCGAAGTCCAGCTCCAGATCGGCGACAATCAGGTGCGTTGCATCTCGTTGAAGCCGACCGACGGGGTGCGCCGGGGTCAGCCCGTGCGCGACAGCGGCTCGCCGATCACTGTGCCGGTTGGCGATGTGACCAAGGGGCACGTCTGGAACGTCATCGGAGAGGTACTCAACGCCGATCCCGCCACGGTCCAGGTCACCGAGCGCTGGCCCATCCACCGCGATCCGCCGCCGTTCGACGAGTTGGAGCCCGAAAGCCAGATGCTGCAGACCGGCATCAAGGTCATCGACCTGCTGACCCCGTATGTGCAGGGCGGCAAGATCGGACTGTTCGGAGGCGCAGGCGTCGGCAAGACGGTGCTCATCCAGGAGATGATCTTCCGCATCGCCCACAACTTCGGGGGAACCTCGGTCTTCGCCGGCGTGGGCGAACGCACCCGTGAAGGCAACGACCTGATCTACGAGATGGCGGGTGCAGACGTCCTCAAGGACACCGCGCTGGTCTTCGGCCAGATGGACGAGCCGCCGGGCACCCGGCTGCGCGTCGCACTATCGGCGTTGACCATGGCCGAGTACTTCCGTGATGTCGAGAATCAAGACGTGCTGCTGTTCATCGACAACATCTTCCGTTTCACCCAGGCGGGCTCCGAGGTCTCCACTCTGCTGGGCCGGATGCCTTCGGCGGTGGGCTACCAGCCGAACCTGGCCGACGAGATGGGCCAATTGCAGGAACGGATCACCTCGACCCGCGGGCACGCGATCACCTCGATGCAGGCGATCTACGTG
>NZ_JAVTWX010000034.1:9171-15157 GCF_032229645.1 Brooklawnia sp. | reverse complement strand
GCCGCGATCGAAGATCGCCCTCTTGTTGGGGTCGCTCAAGACCTCGTAGGCCTCGTTGACCTGCTTGAACTTCTCTTCCGCGTCCGGATCGGTGGCCACGTCGGGATGCACCTTCATGGCCATCTTGCGGTAAGCCTTCTTGATCTCGTCCGCGCCGGCGTTCCGGGACACGCCCAGCACCTGGTAGTAGTCAGGGTTGCTCATCAGTTGTTCTCGTTCATCCTTCTGCCAGGAATCTGCCGACATAGCGGGCAATGGCCCGCACGGCGGAGATCGTTGAGGGATAGTCCATAGACGTGGGGCCGACGACGCCCAGCGATGCCCAAACCTCGTCGGATCCGTATTCACTTGCCACCAGCGATGTCCCGTGCAGCGGAACATACGGATTCTCCTGGCCGATGCGCACCGTCACCTCGCCAGGATGCTCGGCGACCGCATCGCCGAGCAAACGCAGCAGTACAACCTGCTCTTCCAGGGCATCCAGCACCGGCATGATCGCCGTCTCGTACGACGCGCCGTAGCGCATCAGGTTCGGCATGCCCGCGACAACGATCTCGCTGGAGGGATCGTTGGCCAGCATGCTGCGCAACGCTTCGATGATCATCGAGAGCCGAGTCTGGTCGAAGTCCGACGCTGCTGTCAGTTCGGCCAGCGCCGCATCGGCCTGCACGGGTTTGCGTCCCTCGACCGCCGCATTCAACTGATTGCGCCAACCGATCAGCTCGTCATCGGTGTATTCGGTCAATGCGACCGGATGCTGGTCGATGCGCGCGGTGGAGTCGATGAGGATGACCAGCACCCGGTCGGCACTCAGGCTGATGATCTCGACATGGCGGATGGTCGCCGAACTCGATACCGGATACTGCACGATGGCGACCTGGCGAGTCAGCTGAGCAAGCAGCCGCACGGTGCGGTGGACGATGTCGTCCACGTCAACAGCACCTGCCAGGAAACTCGAGATCGCCCGGCGTTCAACCAACGACAGCGGTTTGACTGTGGCAAGCCGATCCACGAAGAGTCGATAGCCCTTGTCAGTGGGTACTCGTCCGGCGCTGGTGTGTGGCTGCGCGAGGTAGCCCTCCTCCTCCAGCACGGCCATGTCGTTGCGGATCGTCGCCGGCGAGACATCCAGGCTGTGGCGCTCCACCAGCATCTTCGAGCCCACCGGCTCGCGGGTGGCGACGTAGTCGGTGACGATGGCGCCGAGTACCTTCAACTTCCGGTCGTCCATCGTTCTCCCTCCTGGCCGCTGGCACTCCGCAATTTCGAGTGCCAATCCTACCCCGCGGTCCGGCTGATGCCAGTCAGGCCGTTTCCGGCGGATTCCACCGTGCTGCCACAATGCCTGCCAACTCGGGATCGGTGGCCGAGCAAATGGCCCGGGCGTCCAGGCTCGCCGGACCGTAATCCTCACCGTTGGCCTGCACGATCGTGCCTCCGAGTTCTTGCAGCATCAGCAGACCGGGCAGATGGTCCCAAGGCTTCGGTTTGCCGTAGACGAAGAAATCGACCTCACCGCGCAGCAGCTGAGGGTAATCGAACCCGGCGCAGAAGTTGGATCCGGCCGCGATCGCGAAACCATCGGACGAGTCGAACTGCCGCCAGATCCTTCTGGTTCCCCCGGCACGGGCCGGGTGGTGAGTCTCGCCCCTCATCAGGAGTTCACCATTGCAGGTGACGCCCGCGCCGCGTTCGGCCACGTAGGCGCGTCCGGCCTCGGGCTGCCAGATCCACGAACGGGTCACCTCATTGCGGCGGACCTCGGCGATCATCACCGCATAGTCGGGCGATCCCTTGACGAAGTTCCCGGTGCCGTCCACCGGGTCGACCGTGAACGCGAGGTCGGCATCGCCGAGCCCCGCGAGGATCGCAGGATCGGTGAAACTCGCCTCCTCACCGACGACCAGGCAGCCGGGATTCCGGGCGAGCAACTCGGCGGTCAGCAGCTCCTCGGATTCCCGATCGGCCACCGTGACGAAGTCTCCGGGCGACTTCTCATCGACCTCGTTGCCTCCCAGCGCGCGAAATCTGGGCCTGATCACCCGATCGGCCACATCGATCATCAGCTGAAGAACCTCGTCGGTCTGCATGTTCACTATTGTGCTCGCCTGCTCTTGCGTGCCGCTGCTGCCGAGCTCTGGCGGTATCGGCTCGGGTAGGGCCTCTTCTGACGATCGCGGTATGAGAATCCGCGGTAGGCAAAAATCGGCGACTGATCGGACGCAGCGGCCAGTACCGCGATCGACCAGGGCTCGACGGTGTAGCGGGATTCGATGACGTCACCATCGGCTGGCGGCCAGCAGTTGTCCTCCGACTCGGCCCAAGGAGCCGTGTCGATGAGACGATGCCATTTCAGGTCGCGGCGCGGAATCTCGGTGGAATTCGGCACCTTGAAGACGGCCGGTGCGGGATACATATTGAGCATGACGAGGTAGTCGGTGCCACCGACGCCGGCGCCGTTGATCAGCACCGTCATCTGCCTATCGGTCAGCCCGGGCTCTGCGGAAAGGTTAGGCGTGTAATAGAGATAGCTGACATCCTCGGAATCCAGCTCCCCCGAACCCCAGGTCTTCTGGCGCAGCGTCGGGTCCAATGCACGAAGCCGGGCGGTGAATCTCGCGAACCGGAACATCGGATTGACGTTTTCTGCGGAATCGCATTCACCCACGACGTCGAAATACGCGGCCAATCCGGGATCGTTCGGATCGACCGGCAACCGGGTTGGGGTGTTGGACGCCAGCTGTGCCCAGTTGTTCCACATACCGATCGTGTTCAGACTCCACGGGTTGTTGTTGCCGTTCTGAGTTCGGCCGTATTCGTCACCGCTCACCACCATCGGCACGCCGCGGGCGGTCATCAAGGTCACCCAGTTGTTGCGCCAACGGGTGCGCCGCAGTGCCTGATCACCGCCCGAATCCCAGGAGTTGTTCTGTGGCGTTCCGCCGTCCGAGGGTCCGAATGGGTACGGCTGATGATTGTTCGGCTCGTTGAAACTCACCAGGTCGAACATTGTGAAACCGTCATGAGCCGTCACGAAATTGATCGACTTCTGTGGACCGGCATTGTCGTTGAAATGCAGCCAATCCCCGTTGATGAGTTCGATGAACGCACGGGTATTGCCGTCGCCTTTCAGATAATGACGAACCGCATCCCGGAAGCGGCCGTTCCATTCGCCCCAGCCCGACGGGAAGTTCCCCACCTCGTATCCCCACAGATCCCAGGCCTCCGCAATGACCTCGATATCGCGATCATCGGCCAGTTCGACGACCTCGCGCAGCAGCGGATGGGCGTTGTAGAAGCGCCGCCGGCCACCCCAGTCTTCTTTGTCGGAGCGCGCAGGGAATCGTCCGAGCACCGTGGCGAGGTCGAAACGGAAGCCGTCGACGCCCATGATGTCGTGCCAGTAGATCAGCGAATTGATCACCAGATCGCACAGCGCACGGCTGGAAAAATTCGTCTGGTTGGACGATCCGGTGGCCCCGTCCACGATATATCCGTCGGCGGTCAGGTCATAGTAGTTCGTCGTAGCGAAGCCTCCGAAGCTGACGAACGCCGCCGAATCGATGTCCTGATCCCAATTGCCGCCCTCGGCGGTGTGGTTGAAGACGACATCGAGGTAGACCTCGATGTCGTGCTCGTGAAACGCCCGGACCATCTCTTTGAACTCGCGCGTCGGCCCGCCCGGAGACTTGTCATGCGCATAGTCACGGTTGGGGGCGAAGAATCCGATCGTCTGATACCCCCAGAAATTGGTGGTGCCGTTGATCGCGCCGATCTGGTCCGTATCGGTCTCATGCACCGGAAGCAGCTCGAGGGTGGTGAAGCCCAGCCCCTTCAGATAAGGAGCCAGGTACGCCGCTCCCGCATAGGTACCCCGCAACTCGTCCGGAATGTTGTGGACCTCGTCAAAGTGCTCCTCGTCGGCGAGCAGGTCGCCGAGCTTGGCAGCGGATGGGTGCATGGTGAGGTTCTTGAGGTGTCCTTCATAGATCGAAACGTCCTGGGCTGGACGATTCGGAGCCTCCCCCGTGCTGGTGGTATCGCAGATCACCACGCCCTTCGGGGCGAAACGCCCGGAATCGACGCTGCGGCGGACCTTGCCGTGATAATCGCCGCCGCCGGTGACGAAGATGCTGCGATCGGCTCCCGCCTCGGCGATGCGTGGGCTGAGCGGCACATGGCTGATCTCGCGAGCGTATGGATCGAGCAGCAGCTTGTTGGGATTGAAGTGATTGCCGTCCGCGTCGCGATCGGAGCCGAAACCGGCGAGCGAACCCGGCTGCCATTGGGGTACGACCTCCCAGTTCGTGCCCCAGACGCGATAGCCGTACAGCTGGCCGGGCCCGACACCGATCAGCTGGCTACGCCAGATTCCGTCCTCCCCCTTCACCGCATCGAAGCGGTGACGGGCATCGACACCGATGTCCGCGTCGTAGAGCTCGATGACCACCCGGGTCGCCTTCGGCGCATAGACGGCGAACGAGGTCATGTCCTTCTGCGTGTCGACAGTTGCGCCAAGTGGCCAGCCGCCGAGTTCCCACATGTCTGGGGCAAAGGCGGTCACGGAGTCGTCGTCCGGAGCCGGCGGGACGTAGTCGTCCGGCTGGCCGATAAGCTCCGGCGCGGCCGTGGGACCGTCTTGCTGCGCGTCCGGTTCAGCAGCTTGGTCGCTTTGCTGCGGATCAGCGTCATCTTGGTGCGAGTCGTCGTCAACGGAGTCTTGGGGCTCGCGATCGCCGTCGCTGACCAGCTCCGGAGACTCGACAAGGTTCTGATCGGAAGATGCGGAGACATCCTGGTCTGCAGAGCCAGCGCCCTGCGGCTCGTTCTCGGCAGGACTTGTCTGCTCGGCCCCTGTTGTGGTCATAGATGCGACGATAACGTAACTGGCTTTACTCAGTCTCTTTTCGACGCTCAGCCGATCTCTCCCAGGTGGTCCTGCGTGACGAAGTCGATCAGTTTCTCGACCTCCCTGGTGAAATCGGGATCCAGATCACGGAAGGTGCGTACCGCACCCAGCATCGACTGCCAGGCCCGCGCAATGTCTGCCTGATCGGAGTGCGGAAGGCCTAGTGAGGCTAGTGTTCCCTGCTTGAAGTCGACATCGCGCGGCACCTCGGGCCAGGCCTTCACGCCGATGACCTCCGGCCTGATGGCCTGCCAGATATCGATGAAACGATGCCCGGTGATCTGGACGACGTCGCCGTATCCACCGCGTGCAACCTGTTGGGCAATCCGCGTCTCCTTGCTACCGCTGACCAGGTGATCCACGAGCACTCCGAGCCGCCGCCCGGGCTCGGGTCGGAACTGAGCCACGATCGCGACCAGGTCGTCGATACCCCCCAGGTATTCGACGACCACCCCGACATGACGCAGATCGCCGCCCCAAATCTTCTCCACCAGCTCCGCGTCATGGCGGCCCTCGACATAGATACGACTTGGCAGGGCCACCTTGGCAGGTCCATCGGGCACCGCCCGCGCGCCGGAGGCGGTATAACGCTTGGTTGATCCGGTGCGCGGCGGAATGCGCAGCGCCACCGGCATGCCGTCCAGCCAGAAGCCGGGACCCACCGGGAAGCTGCGCCGTTTGCCCTTGCGATCCTCCAGCACGACCAGGCCGTTCTCCCAGCCCATGATCTCCCCCACGAAACCGGACGCCGGGTCCTCCACAACCATGCCCAACTGCATCGGCACGTCCTTTGTCTGCGGACGCCGGTTGCGGGCGGCCTTCGGGTCGAGCACGTCACGGCCATAGCGATCATTGGAGACTCCCACCTGCCGAAGGGTAGTAGCCCGCTGCCGTTGGTGGGTCCAGGACGCGCTGGGCGCCGGTGAGGAAACCGGCACAACGCGCCTGAGTGCTCCCCAGATGGGCTGCGCACGCCAAATCAGTGCCGGCGCAGGCACCTGGGGAGCACTGAAGCGCGTTAGGGCCCTAATCCAATAGATCGCGGATCACACCATCGGCCAGCAACCGGCCATCCAG
>NZ_JAVTWX010000034.1:0-9071 GCF_032229645.1 Brooklawnia sp. | reverse complement strand
GGCCCTAATCCAATAGATCGCGGATCACACCATCGGCCAGCAACCGGCCATCCAGCGTCAACCGCACCCAATCGGGGTCTATCTCGATCAGGCCCCGCTCGGCCAGCCCCGACAAGCGTTGTTGCTCGGTCGCGGTCAAGACCTCGACCGGCAGTCCGTCGGAGAGCCGCAACTCGAGCAGCACCCGCTCGACGCGGCGGGTCTCGGCATCTAGTACCTCCCGCGCCTGGGCCGCACTGTTGCCAGCCGCCAGCGCCGCCGCATAGCGCCCGGGGTGCCGAAGATTCCACCAGCGGACGCCGCCGACATGCGAGTGCGCGCCCGGCCCGATGCCCCACCAATTCGCGCCCGTCCAGTAAGCCATGTTGTGCCGGGCCCTGTGCCCGCTATCGCGCGCCCAATTGCTCACCTCGTAGTTCTGGAAGCCAGCAGCGGCGAGTGTGGCCTCTGCCATCAGGTAATCGTCAGCCTCTTCATCGTCATCGACAGGCCGGATCTGACCGTGGGCGACCTTGCGAGCCATCGCCGTGCCCGGTTCGATCACCAAAGCGTAGGCAGACACGTGGTCGGGGTGCACCGAGCACACCGCATCCAAGCTGGTCTGCCAGTCTTCAGTGCGCTCCCCCGGTGTGCCATAGATCAGGTCGAGGCTGATCTGACCGAATCCTGCTCGCCGGGCCATCGCAACGAGTTCGAGGGCGCGACCGGGCGTGTGCACCCGGTCGAGTGTCGCAAGCACGTGCGGCACAGCTGACTGCATACCGAGGCTCAGCCTGTTGATGCCGCCGGCAATCAGGCTGTCCAGTTCGGCAGGGCCGATTGTTTCGGGATTCGCCTCGGTGGTCACCTCTGCGTCTGGTTGAAGCCCGAAGCGATCGGAGATATGAGCCAGCACACCGGTCAACTGAGATGGCCTCAATAGTGTCGGCGTACCGCCACCGAAGAAGACGGTCTCTACGGCGGGCGCTTGATCACCCAGCACCCGGGCCGCCATATCGATCTCGGAGTGCACCGCCCGAAGCCAAGCGTCCGGGCCGGCGTCGGCGCCCAGCTGGTCGGCGGTGTAGGTATTGAAGTCGCAGTAGCCACAGCGCACCCGACAGAACGGCACGTGCACGTAAAAGCTCAGCGGACGAACCGGCAGCGAAGCGAGCGCAGACGCCGGAAGCGACCCATCGGTGGGTGCGGGTTCTCCAGGCGGCGGCGCAGAGGGCATACAGCGAACTATGCCACCGACCCGAAGGGGTTTCGTGCGCCAGCGATCCCCGACCTAACCATTAAACATTGGTTAGGGTAACCTACTCTCATGAGCGAAACTTCAATCACCGAATCAGCCGTCGTCCTCGGCATCAACGCCGACCTTCCGGTCGTCCGCGAGTCGACCACATCACGGGTCATCTTGAACAACCCGCTGATCCGAGTTGTCGACTTCACATTCGACACGGGTCAGCTGCTCACCGAGCACGCTTCTCCGCGGGCTGTGGTGGTGACGTTGCTGGACGGCGAGATGGACTTCGAAGTGAATGGCGAGTCGCACCTCCTGCATCCCGGCGACATGGTCTATCTGGCCCCAGATGCGCGCCACGCTCTGACCGCGGTCACTCCTTGCCGGCTGCAACTCGTGATGGTCGATGCCAAGGCACAACTCTGACAACAGCTTCAAAAGAAGGGACGATCCTATGACCGAAACCGACTACTCAGACAATGCCGGAGGCCCCACGACATCCGAAGAGCATCGGGCCGCCGGCCACTGGCTGCTGGCGAAGATGGGCAAGCGGGTGCTGCGTCCGGGCGGTATCGAATTGACCCGCCGGCTACTGGGGGCGCTCGGCATCGGTACGGGCGACCGGGTTGTTGAGCTCGGTCCCGGCATCGGACGCACCGCCCAGTTGGTGCTGGACGGTAGCTATGCCAGATACATCGGCGTCGACCCGAATGCGGACGCCAGACAGCAGATCGCCAAGGTGCTGACGGGCCACCACGATGCCGCAGTGGAAGAAGGCGATGCCCGCGCCAACGGGCTGCCCGACGGCTGCGCCGATGTGGTGATCTCCGAAGCCATGCTCACCATGCAATCGGCCGCTGACAAGTCGAAGATCGCTCACGAGGTCTTTCGCACGCTCACTCCCGGTGGACGTTGGGGTATGCACGAGCTCTCCTTGAAGCCGGACGATGTCGATCAGTCCGTGGTCGATCAGGTTTCCAAGGCACTGTCGCGCACTATCAAGGTAGGTGCTCGTCCACTCACCACCAAGGCCTGGACCCAGCTGGTCACCGAAGCCGGCTTCGAGGTCGAATGGACCGGTCACAACCCGATGAAACTGGTCGACCCGACCAGGATCATTGCCGACGAGGGGCTGCGCGGGGCGTTGCGGTTCTTCAACAACGTGCGCCGCAATCCTCAGGCAAGACAGCGCATCATGGCGATGCGCAGAGTCTTCCACGCCAACCGGGACCACCTGGAGGCAGTAGCATTGGTGGCGCGAAAGCCCGTCTCCACCGAAGCGGCGCCGACCGAGACCGATCCGAAGCTCGAGTGAATGCGGGTCCGGCGGGCCCGTGATCTGAGGAATCCCCGACCTCGAATCGCTGCGGGCCCGTCACCGCTTGTCCTTGCCTGACCCTTCGCCGGTCGACAGCGCCGCGACGAAGGCCTCCTGGGGCACCTCGACGCGCCCCACGACCTTCATCCGCTTCTTGCCTTCTTTCTGCTTTTCCAGCAGTTTGCGCTTACGCGTGATGTCGCCGCCGTAGCACTTGGCGAGCACGTCTTTGCGCATCGCGCGGATGGTCTCGCGGGCGATCACTCGCGCCCCGATGGCCGCCTGCACCGGTACCTCGAACTGTTGACGTGGAATGAGTTCCTTGAGCCTGGCGGCCATGGCCAGGCCGTAGCTGTACGCCTTGTCCTTGTGGACGATGGAGCTGAACGCGTCCACCGGCTCGCCGTTAAGCAAGATGTCGACCTTGACCAGATCGGCCACCTGGCTGCCGGCCTCGTCGTAGTCCAGCGACGCGTAACCTCTGGTCCGCGACTTCAATGCGTCGAAGAAGTCGAAGACGATCTCGGCCAGCGGCAGTTCGTAGCGCAGTTCGACACGGTCCTCCGACAAGTAGTCAAGACCCTGCTGAACGCCGCGACGGGTCTGGCAGAGTTCCATGATGGTGCCGATGAACTCGGCCGGGGCGAGAATTGTCGCCTTGATGACAGGCTCGTGCACCTCGGCGATCTTGCCCTCCGGAAACTCCGACGGGTTGGTCACTTCGTGCTCGGTGCCGTCCTCCATCACGACGCGATAGTTCACGTTCGGCGCGGTGCTGATCAGATCGAGGTTGAATTCTCGCTCCAACCGCTCGCGGACGATCTCCATGTGCAGCAGGCCGAGGAAGCCGACCCGGAACCCGAAACCGAGCGCGGCAGAGGTCTCCGGTTCGAAGCTGAGCGCCGCATCGTTGAGTTGCAGCTTTTCCAGGGCCTCCCGCAACTCCGGGAAATCGTCGCCGTCGATCGGGTAGATGCCCGCGAAGACCATCGGATTGGGGCTGCGGTAACCGGCCAACATTGACGACGCGGGCTTGGTCGCCAAGGTGACGGTATCGCCGACCCGCGACTGCCGCACATCCTTCACCCCGGTAATCAGGTATCCGACCTCGCCGGTACCCAGACCGGACGACTTGACCGGCTCGGGCGAGATCACGCCGACTTCGAGCACCTCATGAGTGGCTGCGGTCGACATCATCAAGATACGGTCGCGATGGCGGATCTCGCCGTCCACGACCCGAATGTAGGTCACCACGCCGCGATACGCGTCATAGACGGAGTCGAAGATCAGCGCCCGCGCGGCGGCGCCCGGCTCGCCGGTCGGGGCGGGCACCTGAACGACGATCTGGTCGAGTAGTTCGGAGACGCCTTCGCCGGTCTTCGCACTGACCTTGAGTATCTCATCCTTGTCGCAGCCGATGATGGACGACAGCTCGCGGGCGAACTTCTCCGGCTGCGCGCCCGGCAGATCGATCTTGTTCAGCACCGGGATGATCGCCAGATCGGCCTCGAGCGCCAGGTAAAGGTTGGCCAGCGTCTGGGCTTCAATGCCCTGAGCCGCGTCCACCAGAAGCACGGCGCCCTCACAGGCGGCCAGCGATCGGGAGACCTCATAGGTGAAATCGACGTGCCCTGGGGTGTCAATCATGTTGAGCACATAGTCGTTGCCATCGGATCGCCAGGGCATCCGGACGGCCTGGGACTTGATGGTGATGCCGCGCTCGCGCTCGATGTCCATCCGATCGAGGTACTGGGCGCGCATCGCCCGCTCGTCCACCACGCCGGTCAGCTGCAGCATGCGGTCGGCCAGTGTCGACTTGCCATGGTCGATATGGGCGATGATGCTGAAGTTGCGGATGATGGCCGGGTCGGTGCGACCAGGTACAGGTGCAGGCATTCACTTTCCAGTCATGCTTGTCGGGAGCTATGGGCGCGATCGGCGCCGCCGCCCATCCTCCCACGCCCGAGGCCCTGTCCCAACTCCCCGGCCGCGTGCACAGATTCGAGGCACGAGCGCCGCTCAGAAGGGTTCGGACACTTCGGCCGACTATCCGCGGGATCTCTTGAACCCCTGGACGCTCAGCACTCCCCCGATGCCGACCAGGCCGCCGCCCACGATACGGGCCAACAGCCCGACCAGCCACCAGCCGTACGCGTTCAGCAGCATCCCCCGGATCGCATTGCCCATGAAGAAGTTCTCCGAACGCAACTGATGAAGCCGGCTGATCTTGCTGGCCAGATCGTATTCGGTCTCGGGATCTTGGATTTCCATCCTGGCCAGACCTGCGATCTCACCTGGCCCCATCTCGGGATGGTTGGCTTTGAGCTCGGCTTTCAGTTGATCGTTGAGTTCGGACGCCAGATCGCCGACGCCCGCGTAGGTGGCGCGGTCCTCGGGGACGCCGGCCCGCTCGGCCGCGACCTTCATATGTGCCAGTACATAGTTGTCGGCGTAGATCCGGGCCTGCGGCCCGTTGCTGAGGGTCTCTCCGGCGTGCGCGCTCAGCCGCTCTGCGTCGTCCGGTGCGATCAGACCGATCTTCAGTTCGCGAGCGATCACCTGGGGCCCGGGCATCGTGATGTCCTCGGAACCCAGCTGATCGGCGACAAAACGGTGAGCGAACGAACCGCCGATCAACGCGCCGACACCGACCACCGGCAGCACTACCCCGAATACCCGGGACAGTGCCTTGTATACGGAATCTGTCATGGCTCCCCACATCGACGAAAGGCCGCTTCTCGCATTCTAGAGGTACGACGAAGGGGACGAGCCGACGGGCTCGCCCCCTTCGATGCACCTTTTCGGCGCGTGATTCGTCGATCAGGCGCCGGCGGCAGCTGATCCGACCCCGGCCTGTGTGCTCTTATCCTTCAGGACGAAGCCCAGGGCGAACAGCGCGACGCCGCCAACCAGCAATACCCAGCCGGCAATCTGCGCAATGGTGCCGACCAGCCACCAGCCGTACGCGTTCAGCAGCATTCCGCGCAGGGTATTGCCATCGAGGAAGGTGTCCATCCGCAAGGCCTGCAGCGTGGCGGCCTGCTTGGCGTTCTCGTAGCTGGTGTCGGGGTTGGCGATCTCGGCGGCGGCCTTCGCCGCGATCTGCGCGTCAGTGGCACCCGCATTCTCGGGCAGAGCCTTCAACTCTGCCTTCAGATCGTTGGTGTACTTCGTTACCAGGCTACCTATGGCGCTGTAGTTGGCCTGGTCGTCGGGCACGTTGGCAGCCTTCGCCGCCGCAGCCATGTGGGCATGAATGTAGTGATTGGCAAATGCCTCGGCCTGCGGACCCGTGGTCATCTCTTGCCCGGAGTACGGGCGCAAAGCCGAAGCATCGTCGTCGGTGAGGCGTCCGGCCTGCACCTGAGCATCGAGGCTCTCGTTGGTCGGCATGGTGATCGCCTGGTCTGCCAGTTGCTCGCTCACGTAGCCGTGTGCGAAGTTCCCGCCGATCAGCGCTGCTACGCCGAGGATCAGGAGCAGCGCCCCAACGATTTTCGAGAGGGTTTTATAAACTTGAGTCGCCATCGCTGGTTCCTTTGTCTCAAGATGCGGCTTGTCCGTCAGGCGAGCCGGCCCTGGCGGCCTCGCGAGGACCGGAATTCATGACGAACAAATTTGTTTGATTCTCAATAGTTGGATTCTAAATGGTTGAACTCGCACAGACTTGTTCATCACACGGTATTCGGTCGCGCGTTTCACTACGCGCTGAACCCGGTCAGATTGAATGCCACGTCGACGGGTTTGAGTCCCACAGGCCGACTGTGGTAGCGTGACCAGTCGCGCGTTCAACCAGGCTTCAGCCCGATCTCGCGCCACCCAGTTAAACCAACGACTCAAAGAGGCTCACCAAGTGGCGAACATCAAGTCGCAGAAGAAGCGCATCGGCACAAACGCCAAGGCAACTGCTCGCAACAAGGCCGTCAAGTCGGCCCTGCGTACCCATATCCGCAGGTTCCGCGAAGCCGCTGCAGCTGGCGATGCCGAGAAGGCACAGGAATACGCCAAGGCAGCAAACCGCGCCCTCGACAAGGCTGTTTCGAAGGGTGTCATCCACAAGAACCAGGCAGCCAACCGCAAGTCCGCGATTTCGTCGCGCGCTGCGGCAGTCTGAGTTCCACAAGCTCTTACCGGCTTTCCGGCAAGCGCCCTGACCCGACTGGGTGGTCAGGGCGCTTGTCGTGTTGCATTCGTGTCTCGCGTCCGCGCCTGGATACCCTTTCACCGGCGCCACATCTGTGTCTAGGGCCTGCGTCCAACCTGGCGGGCCTGGTTGATCGTGAGCAACATCTGCTCGAGCGCGAATCCGGGATCGGCGGCGGCGCCCTTGACCTGTTCGTCGGTGTGCGCGACAGCGCGGATGGCGATCGAGACGGCCTGGGGCGACCAGTCGCGAGACAGCCGCGACAGTTCCTTCAGTTTCCACGGAGGAACCCCCACCTGTCTGGCCAGGTCGTTGTCCGACATGCGTGCCGAACGTAACTCCAGGTACTTGCCCAGGCCCCGCAGCGAGCCGGCCAGCGCGCTGGTCACCAGCACCGGCGCCACCCCAGTCGACAATGCCCAGCGCAGCTTCTCCAATGCAGCCCCCGGACGACCGGCCAGCGCATCGTCGGCCACCGCGAAGCTGGTGACCTCCGCTCGTCCGGCAAAGTAGCGGCGCACCATGGACGCGCTGACCTGCTCCCCCTCGTAGTCGGAGGCGAGTTGCCGGAGCGCACCCGTCAGCGCGCGCAGGTCCGTCCCGACCGCGTCGATGAGATCTTGTGAGGCTTGGGCGTCCAAGCTCATCCGCAGCGATCTGGCCTCCGCCGCTACGAACTTGGGAAGCTCCCAGGCCTTGACCGGATCCGCGGTGACGCGGGTCACCCTTGCCTTCTTCAGCGCGTCGATCAGCCCCTTGCCCTTGACGCCACCAGCGTGCACGAGCACCAGGCAGAGCTCGGGAAAGGGATCCAGCGCGGTCTGTCTCACCAACGGGAGCGCCTGTTCGGGCAGATCCGCAAGCTCGTGGACCACCACGACGGCCCACGACGCGAAGAGGCTGCCACCGATGAGGTCGGCGAATCGTCCATCGCTCAACTCCGCGGCAGCGATCTCGGTCAGTTCCGCGTCCGGATGCTCACGTCGAGCCTGGGCGACGCGCTTGGCGACGGCTCGCTGCGAGAGCAGGGCCTCAGATCCCTGGACGAGCAAGGTGCTGCCGAAAGCCGATGATTCTGCCACTGCTCCATCGTGCCATCTGCTGCCGACGAACTGGCACCCAAGCCCTGGCGCGGGCGTAATCGGCAGCTGGCCGACGCTGGCGGTCAGGCAAGGCAACCGGTGGCAAGAAGCTCCGCACGCTGGTCGAGCCCGACAGCGGCCGTCTAGAGTCGTGAGCCAGGATTACCTCTGAGGAGACAGCATGACGATTGGGAAGTACTCTCTCGGCACGGGCGACCGCTTCGGCAAAGAAGGCGCTGCACAGGTCGCCGCATTCGAGAAGATCAGGGCAGATGGCGTCGAAGTCGACATCGTCTGGAACAAGTCCAACCGCGAGCACACCATCATCGGTACCTCACCCTCAGACCAGCGGATGGCCGCTGATCAGGCTGTCGCAGCGACCGGTTGGCAAGGCCAGTACTTCGTCGATGCCGACCACATCAACATGACCAATGCGGATTGGTTCATCGACGCGTGTGACTTCTTCACCATCGACATCACCGAACTCATCGGCAAGGCCACCACACCCGAGAACGCTGCCGCCTTCCTCGAGCGCGTGAAGCCGCTGCTGGGTGAGCACGACATTCCCGGGCTGGACGCACCGATCGTGGTGACCGAGGACGTTCTTGACAAGCTGGCCAACCGCTATCTGTACGGTCTTGAGGACGCCAAGCGACTCTATGACCGCGTCGTCGAAAAGGGCGGCTCGGTCCGGCACGTCGAGTTGGCCATGGACGAGTCTCCTGAGCGTCAGGGCCCGGCAGACCTGCTGGTCATCCTCTCCGAGGTCGCGCACGAGCAGCTTCCGATCGACACCGTCGCGGTGAAGTTCGTCGGCCGCTTCAACAAGGGCGTCGACTATGTCGGCGACGTGGACGAATTCCTGACCGAGTTCCGTGCCGATGTCGCGGTCATCCAGTACGCGATCAAGAAGTTCGGCCTGCACGAGAACCTCAAGCTGTCGGTGCACACCGGCTCCGACAAGTTCTCGATCTATCCGGGCATGGGCCAGATTGTTCGCGAGCTGGACACCGGGCTGCACCTGAAGACCGCCGGCACCACCTGGCTGGAGGAACTCATCGGCCTGGCAGAAGGCGGCGGCCAGGGTCTGGAGATCGCCAAGGAGATCTACCGCACCGCCTACGGCATGCTGGACGAGCTCACCGCGCCGTACGCCGATGTCATCGACATCGATCCGGAGGGGCTACCGGGCCCCGACGAGGTCGATGCGTGGACCGGTAAGCAGTTCGCCGACGCCCTGCGCCACGACCAGCTGAATCCGGCTTACAACCTGAACCTGCGTCAGCTGCTGCACGTCTCGTT